>JADZCS010000087.1 GCA_020851435.1 Gammaproteobacteria bacterium
GAATTGAGGGTGAGCTGCTCCTAGTACGAGAGGACCGGAGTGGACGTATCTCTGGTGTTCCGGTTGTCACGCCAGTGGCACTGCCGGGTAGCTATATACGGACGGGATAACCGCTGAAAGCATCTAAGCGGGAAGCCCCCCCCAAGATTAGTTCTCCCTGGGAACTTGATTCCCCTGAAGGGCCGTCGAAGACTACGACGTTGATAGGCTGGGTGTGTAAGCGCAGCAATGCGTTCAGCTAACCAGTACTAATTGCCCGTGAGGCTTGACCATATAACACCCAAGGAGCTTGGAGCTCCGTGAGTGCGACACACTTGCACTTGCGTCGATACACATTCAAAGGATTGGCTGGCAGCGTTGCGATCGACGTTGCCGGCAAACAGTTTGCCTGGCGGTTATAGCGAACGGGAACCACCCGATCCCATTCCGAACTCGGAAGTGAAGACGTTCTGCGCCGATGGTAGTGTGGCCTTATAGCCATGTGAGAGTAGGTCACTGCCAGGCTCCCAATAAAAAGCCCCCCGGTTCAATGCCGGGGGGCTTTTTTCTTTTTCGTCTTGTCCGCTTGCTTCCACTCGCTGCCTCGGGGCAGAGTCGAAGGCAGGGGGCAGCGACCATGTTGCAGCGTTTTGACTACGTTATCGTCGGCGCCGGTTCCTCCGGCTGTGTGCTCGCGAACAGGCTCAGCAAGGATCCGGGCACCACGGTGTGCCTCATCGAGGCCGGACCCCGCGACAGTTCGCCCCTCATCCACGTGCCGGCCGGCGTCATCGGCATGGTGCCGTTCAAGAACCGGCTCAACTGGGCCTTCGAGACCGTGCCCCAGGCGGGGCTCAATGGACGCCGCGGTTACCAGCCGCGCGGCCGCACGCTCGGCGGCTCTTCGTCGATCAACGCCATGATCTACATCCGCGGCCACGCCAGCGACTACGACGACTGGGCCGCTGCGGGCAATCCAGGCTGGGGCTACGCCGACGTCCTGCCGTACTTCAAGCGCTCGGAGAACCAAGAGCGCGGCGCCGACGCTTTCCACGGCGCCGGCGGCGAGTTGAATGTCGCGGACGCCCCGAGTCCGGCCAGGCCGTCGTTCGCGTTCATCGAATCGGCGCGCGCGGCGGGCCTGCCTGAGAACCCCGACTTCAACGGTGCCGAGCAGGAAGGCGCCGGTCTCTACCAGACCAACCAGCGCAAGGGCCGCCGCTGCAGTTCGGCGGCGGCGTTCCTCAGGCCGGCCGAGGCGCGACCCAACCTCACGATCCTGACCGGCTGCCAGGCCACGCGCGTGCTGCTCGAATCTGGCGTGGCCACTGGCGTCGAGTTCGACAACCGCGGCCGGCGCGAGTCGGTGACGGCGACGCGCGAGGTCATCCTGGCGGCCGGCGCCTTCGGTTCACCCCAGATCCTGATGCTGTCGGGGGTCGGCCCGGCCGATGAGTTACGGCGGCATTCGATCCCGATCCTTCACGAACTCCCGGGTGTGGGCGCCAACCTCGTCGATCACATCGACCTGGCGCTGCTGTATCGCTCGCGCAGTTCCGAGCTGTTCGGCCTCACGCCGGGGGCGATCCTGCGCGGGGCCAAGGGCCTCTGGGACCTGCAGCGCCACGGCACCGGCATGCTGACCACCAACTACGCCGAGGCGGGCGCCTTCCTCAGGACCGATCCCCGCCTGTCGCGCCCGGACATCCAGCTGCACTTCGTCAACGGCATCGTCGACAACCATGCCCGCACGATGCACTACACCTATGGCATGAGCTGCCACGTCTGCGTGCTGCGCCCGAAGAGTTTCGGCACGCTCAGGCTGAATTCCGCGAACCCGCTCGACGCGCCGAGCATCGACCCGGCGTTTCTCGCGCACGACGACGACGTGGCCACGCTGCTCGCGGGCGTCAAGGCCGCGCGCGCCATCATGGAAGGCGATCCGCTCGCGCGCTATCGCGACGAGGAGCTCTACACCGCGGCGGCGCGCAGCGACGACGCGCTGGTCCAGGCGATCCGCAACCGTGCGGACACCCTGTACCACCCGGTCAGCACCTGCCGCATGGGCGTCGACGAGATGGCGGTCGTCGATCCCGCGCTGCGCGTACGCGGCATCGAGCGCCTGCGCGTGGCCGACGCTGCGGTGATGCCGACGCTGATCGGCGGCAACACCCACGCGCCCGCGGTGATGATCGCGGAGAAGGCCGCGGAGCTCATCCTGGCGCGCTAGCCGAGTCGTGGCGGATTCGTCAAGCGTACTGCACGCAACGCACGACATTTTGCCTAGAAACAGCCGGTTTCGCCCGCAAGAACCAAAAAAATCAAGGACGTGCATTCCGCGTGTAACCCGGGTGTAACATTCCCGCGCTGCAATGCGGGCTTCGGCGCAACACCCGAATGTCCGCGGCGCCATCGCCGGACAACAAGCTTCGAACCACGTCTTCAGGGAGATATCGGTATGACCGTTCGCCGTTCCTCGGCCCGGCTCGCCGCCGCCATTTCGGCGGTGCTCGCTGCGCCTGCCACGTTGACCGGAGTCGGCATCGTCGCCGGCATGGCCCTCACTCCTGTCGCCTTCGCCCAGGAAACCACCGCACAGCTCGGTGGCCAGGTGAACAGCAGCGATGGTTCGCCCGTCGCGGGAGCCAAGGTCGTCATCCTGCACGTGCCCACCGGCACGCCGACGACGCTTACCACGAACGCCAACGGCCGCTTCACCGCCGCCGGCCTGCGCGTTGGTGGCCCGTACAAGGTCAGCGCTGAAGCCGAAGGCATGCAGCCCGACGCCGTCGAGAACATCTACGCGCGCCTCGGCCAGCCCGTCTCCGTGCCGCTGACCCTGCAGGCGACCGCCGTCCTGGCCGAGATCGAAGTCACCGGCAGCGCCGAGCGCGAAGTGGCCGTCGGCTCGAGCCGTTCGTACTCCGCCGCCGACGTCAGCGCGCTCGCCAGCGTGAGCCGCGACATCAAGGACGTCGTGCGCGTCGACCCGAAGGCCTTCATCGACCCGACCAACCAGGACGCGCTCGAGATCGCCGGCACCAACAACCGCTACAACTCGCTGTCGGTCGACGGCGTGCGCCAGGGCGACGACTTCGGCCTCAACAACAACGGCTATCCGTCGACGCGTTCGCCCGTGTCGCTCGACGCGGTCGAGGCCGTGTCGGTCAAGACCTCGCCCTTCGACGTGAAGCTCTCGGGCTTCCAGGGCGGCGCGATCAACATCGTGACCAAGTCGGGCACCAACGAGTTCCACGGCTCGGCGTTCTACTACAAGTACGACGACAGCATGGCCGGCGACCAGAGCGGCGACCGCACGTTCGTCTTCGACTTCGAGGAAAAGACCTACGGCGGCACCTTCGGTGGCCCGATCCTGAAGGACAAGCTGTTCTTCTTCCTGTCCTACGAGAAGCTGGAACGCCTCGCGCCGCAGAGCTTCGGTCCCACGGGATCCGCTGCCCCGGTGCCGATCCCGGGCGTGACCCAGGCCGAGTACGACCAGATCCGCTCGATCGCGCAGAGCGTCTACGGCTATGACCCCGGCGTGTTCGCCTCGTCGCTGCCCGAGGACGACGAGAAGATCCTCGCCAAGATCGACTGGCAGATCAGCGACAATCACCGCGCGACCTTCGCGTACCAGAGCTCGGAAGGCTCGGCCATCGTCGACCCGAATTCGTCGTCGTCGGGCCGCCGCCTCAGCGCGCCGGCGAACAACTACAACCGCTTCATCGACCTCAAGCAGTACAGCCTGCAGCTGAACTCGAACTGGAACGAGTGGCTGTCGACCGAGTTCCTGCTGGGCCGCAAGGAGACGGACACCTTCCAGGATCCGCTGGGCGGCACCGAGTTCGCCGAGATGCAGATCACCACGCCGTCGGGCGGCACCGTGTACCTGGGTCCGGACGAGTTCCGTCACGCGAACTTCCTGACCAACAACCTCGACCAGGCCAAGCTGCGCGCCAACATGGCCTTCGGCGACCACACGATCACCCTGGGCGCCGAACTCGAGCAGCTCGACGTGTTCAACCTGTTCGTTCCGCGCAGCAAGGGCCAGTACACGTTCACCGGCGCCAGCGGCATCACGAACTTCCAGAACCGCGCCGCGACCGGCCTGCGCTACAACAACGCCTACACCAACAACGCCGATGACGGCGCCGGCGCCTTCGCCGTCGACCAGTGGGCGTTCTACGTGCAGGATGCCTGGCAGCTCACGGATACCTTCCTGTTGCAGGGCGGCATCCGCTACGACATGTGGAACTCGAGCGACAAGCCGGCCTACAACCAGAACTTCTTCAACCGTTACGGCTTTGCCAACACCGAGACCCTCGACGGCCAGAGCCTGTTCTCGCCGCGCCTGGGCTTCAACTGGCAGGTCAACGAGCGCACCAACGTCTACGGCGGCATCGGCCTGTTCGGCGGCGGCACGCCCAACGTCTGGTTCTCGAACAGCTTCGCCAACGACGGCGTGACGGTCGTCGAGCAGCAGTACACGCGTCCGTCGGGCGCGCTGTCCGCGCTGCAGGACGCCGC
>JADZCS010000088.1 GCA_020851435.1 Gammaproteobacteria bacterium
ACCAACGTCGGCGACCTCGTGTTCGGGCTGTCGGCCAGGCAACTGTGAGGTTTTCCCCGTTGCATTCCCATGATCAGCTCGCGACGCTACTATCGCGGCCAGCACCATGACCATCAGCGTCCTCATCATCGAAGACCAGGAAGCGTACCGACGTCTGTTGCGGCATCACGTCGACGTCGCGTTCGAATCTCCCGTGGTCGCCGAATACGATCCCGCCGTGCAGGGCCGGCTTACCGACGGCTTCTCGGCCAGCGCCTACGACGCCGTCCTGCTCGACGACACGCCCGGCACGGACGCGGGCCTCGACTGGCTCAGGGACCTGAGCCAGCGGCCGGGCTTTCCGCCGCTGATCTACCTGTCGATGTCGCCCGCTCCCGGGGTGGTCGACGCGGCGCGCGCCGCCGGTGCGTTCGAGGTGGTCGACAAGCGCAAGATCGACAACGCCCGGCTGGCCACCGCATTGCGCGGCGCGCAGGCCGCGCGGCACCGGCCGATGCAGGAACTGCGCACGGCGGACGCGGCGGACCTGCCTTACCGCTTCGGCGACGTCGTCATCCACGGCTATCGCTTCGTGCGCGAGCTGTCCCGCAACCCAGTGTCCTCGGTCTATCTCGCCGACCACGAGCGCGACGGCACCCCGGTGGTGCTCAAGGTGCTGCGGCCCAACGAGGGGCAGGCGCGCGGCAGCGAGTCGTTCGACCGCTTCATCCACGAGTACGCGATCGCTGCCGGTATCCGCCACCCGAACATCGTGCGCATCCACGATTTCGGCGCAGCCGACGACCACGCCTACATCGTCATGGAGTACTTCCCGCTGGGCGACCTGCGCCAGCGCATCAAGGCGGGCATCACGCCGCGCCAGGCGATCAGCTACATGCGGCAGATGGCCCAGGCGCTGGACGCGCTGCACTCGCAGGGCGTGCTGCACCGCGACCTCAAGCCCGGCAACGTCATGCTGCGCGATGAAGACAGCGTGGTGCTCATCGACTTCGGCATGTCCGAGACCTTCGAGCCCGATGCCGCGATCACCGCCACCGGCGAGATCTTCGGCACGCCGTACTACATGAGCCCCGAGCAGGGCCACGGCCGCGAGACCGACGCGCGCAGCGACATCTACAGCCTCGGCGTGATCTTCTACGAGATGCTCATGCGCCGTAAGCCCTACGTCGCGGGCACGCCGATGCAGGTCATCTACAAGCACGCCAACAGCCCGCTGCCCGAGCTGCCGGCCGAGTTGAAGCGCTACGAATCCATCGTCGTCAACTGCATGGCGAAGAGTCCAAGCCGCCGCTATCCGACGGCCGAGCGCCTCGTCGACGAAATGAAGGAACTCGAGCATGACGAGGACGAGCGCCTAAGTGAAGGCATCTGAAGCCGGCGCCGCGCTGCTCGCGGCGCAGCGACCGGTCGAGCTCCTCGCCGCGCCGACGCCCGATGCCTGGTTCGACGCTGCCGCCGCGAACCTGCCCGACCTGCTGCTCGATCACGCCAACTGCGAGAAGAAGGCAGCCTCGACGGCGCTCGCGCTGATGTTCGCCTATCCGGAAGACGCCGTGCTGTCGCGCGCGCTGTCGCGCCTCGCGCGCGAGGAACTGCGCCACTTCGAGCAGGTGCAGAAGCTCATGACGGAACTCGGCGTGCCGTTCCGGCGCATGAAGCCGGGTCGCTATGCCGAGGGCCTGCGCGCCGCCGTGAAGTCCCAGGAGCCCGCGCGCCGCCTCGACCTGCTGGTCTGCGGCGCGTTCATCGAGGCCCGCTCCTGCGAGCGCTTCGAACGCCTGGCGCCGCGCCTGCCCGAGCCGGTCGCCGGCTTCTATCAGGCGCTGCAGGCCTCCGAGTCACGGCACTTCAAACTGTACCTCGACCTCGCCGTCGGTCACGCGAAACGCAGCGGCCAGGACGCCGCGGCGCGGGTGCTGCACTTCGCCGAAGTCGAGTCACGCCTCGCCACCGAGCCGGACGACCTGTTCCGGTTTCATTCGGGCGCGCCTGTCGCCTGAATTTCTGCGTCGCAGTTGGTTGTGCCACGCGTTGCACGCCGCTCACGCGCGGGGTGCAGCTTCCTCCACGGCCCCGATGCGGGGCCGGATTGTTCCGGAAACTGCACCCCGCGCGCGATCGGCGTGCGGTGGCCGCCCCCAGCATCGTGGGAGATTCTGCGCGTGGGGGCCGGTCCGATAACCGCCAAGGCAGCCCGGCGGCGACGTGTGAGGGTCGGTCCGTAGCAATCAGCGCCGTCCGGCGCGCGAAGGACCGACCCTACCGGGGTGCCGCCGGGCGTGAGCGTGGAGTCTTCTCGGACGACCTCAACCGCGCGGCAGAACCTCCAGCCGAGGTCCCTTCGCGTCCCACCGCAACACCGACCCGTGCGCGTGCCAGTCGCCGAGCACGATCCGGCGGCAGGCGCGGCCGTCGACGCGCAGCTCGTGGATCGCCGGCCGATGCGTGTGGCCGTGCAGCAGCACGCTGGCGCCGCTGGCGCGCAGGACCGAGGCGACGGCGTCGGCGTTGACGTCCATGACCTCGTAGGCGGTGTGGGCGACGTGGTCGCGGCTGCCGGCGCGGGCTTCGCTGGCGAGTGCGCGGCGACTGTCGATGGGCAGCCTGGCCAGGCGCCCGTGGATGTCGGGGTCGCGCAGCAGGCTGCGCAGCCGCTGGTAGCTCGCATCGTCGGTGCACAGCGCGTCGCCGTGGGTGATCAGCACGCGTTCGCCGTGGATCTCGGTGATCACCGGGTCGGGCAGCAGCGTCGCGCCGGCGTGGCCGGCGAAGCGCTCGCCCATCATCACGTCGCGATTGCCCTGCATCAGGAACACGGCCACGCCGCTCGAGGACAGCGACTCCAGCGCGGCGGCGACCATGGCATGCGCGGGCTCGGGATCGTCGTCGCCGAGCCAGGCCTCGAACAGGTCGCCCAGCACGTAGAGGGCCCTGGCCGAACGCGCCTCGCCCGCCAGGAATTCGATGAACTGCGCAGCAATGCCCGGCTCGGACGGGTCGAGGTGCAGGTCCGAGACGAACAGGAAGGTCATGACTGCGGGGGCGGTGCCGGCGGAGGCGTTTCAGCGGCGGGTGCGGCGGGCGCGGTCGGGGCAGCTGCGGGCGCCGGCGGCTCGACGGGCGGCGGGCCGATGCGCGTGACCAGGATTTTTTCGCGCGGCACGTCGGCGGGGAACGGGCCGCCGGGGCCGGTCGGGGTCAGGCTGATGCCGTCGAGGACCTCGAAACCCTGCACCACGCGCCCGAACACGGCATAGCCCCAGCGGCTCGGCAGCGGGTCCAGGCCGGTGTTGTCGACGAGGTTGATGTACCACTGCGCGGTGCCGGAGTGCGGATCGCCCTGGCGCGCGAGGCCGATCGTGCCGCGGCGGTTGGACAGCCCGTTGCCGGACTCGTTGGGCACGGGCGCGCGCGTCTTGCGCTCGGAGTAATCCTCGCGGTAACCGCCGCCCTGGACGACGAAGCCCGGGATCACGCGATGGAAGATGGTGCCGGCGTAGTGGCCGTCGGCGACGTACTTCATGAAGTTTACGACCGTGAGCGGCGCGCGCTCGGCGTCGAGCTCGAGCACGAAGTTGCCGCGCGTGGTCTCGACCAGCAGCCGCGGGTGCAGGTCGACCGGCGCGGCCGCGGTGGCGGGTGGCGCGGGCGCGGCGGCCTGCTCGGCTGCCAGGACGGGCAGGGCGGCCAGTGCCCCCAGCAGCAGGGCGGAGATGGCGGAGCGGGAGCGTGGCAGCATGATGTCGGGGCCTGCGGCAATGGGTGAGTGCCGCAAATCTTAGCAGGCGGCTGGTAACAATCGTGCCTGGCACGATTGTTACCAGGGTAGGAGGGGTGGCGGCCGGTCGCGTACACTTCGCGTCCGATGTCCACCACCGTCACACGCTTCGCGCCCAGCCCCACCGGGCTGCTGCACCTCGGCAACGCCCGCACGGCGCTGTTCTCGTGGCTGCACGCGCGCGCCGCGGGCGGGCGGTTCATCGTGCGCGCCGAGGACACGGACGCCGCGCGCAGCAGCGAGGAGTTCCTGACGGCGCAGCTCGAGGACCTGCGCTGGCTGGGCATCGACTGGGACGCCGGGCCGGGCCGCGAGGATGCGCTGGGACCTTACCGGCAGTCGCAACGCGGCGAGGTCTACGCCGGCCTCTACGAGACGCTCGAGCGGGACGGTCATCTCTACCCCTGCTACTGCTCGGCGGTCGAACTCGACGTCTCGCGACGCGCGCAGCTGGCAGCCGGGCAGCCGCCGCGCTACGCCGGCACCTGCCGCGATCTCATGCCGGCGCAGCGGGCCGCGCGCGCCGCGGAAGGCCGCGCGCCGACGCTGCGCTTCCGCGTGCCGGGCGCGCGGCGGGTCACGTTCGAGGACGGCGTGCGCGGGCCGCAGTCCTTCGAGGCCGCCGACATCGGCGACTTCATCCTGCGCCGCGCCGACGGCTCGCCGGCGTTCTTCTTCTGCAACGCGGTCGACGACGCGCTCATGGGCGTCACCGACGTGCTGCGCGGCGAGGACCACGTGGCCAACACGCCGCGCCAGCTGCTGGTGCTGGAGGCGCTGGGCCTGCCGCAGCCGCGCTACGCGCACCTGCCGCTGCTGCTGGGCGCCGATGGCGCGCCTTTGTCCAAGCGCCAGGGCGCGGCCAGCGTCGCCGACATGCGCAGCCGCGGCTACCTGCCCGAGGCGCTGGTCAACTACCTGCTGCGCCTGGGCCACCAGGGCGCGCCGGATGCCTGGATCGAGCGCGCCGACCTGCCGAAGCACTTCGCGCTTGCGCGCGTGGGCCACTCGCCGTCGCGATTCGACGAGCAGCAGCTGCTGCACTGGCAGCGCGAGGCGATCAAGCGCCTGCCCGCCGAGGCAGCGGTCGAATGGCTCGGGCCGTCGCTGCCGCCGGGGCTGTCCGCCGACGACGCGCGCCGGCTCGCGCAGCTCGTGCAGCACAACGTGATTTTCCCCGATGACGCCGCGCCCTGGGCGCAGGTGGTGTTCGGCGAGCCGCCGGCGCTGGGCGAGGCCGACCTGGCCGTGCTGGAGGAGGCCGGAACCGGCTTCTTCGCCGCCGCGCTCGCGGCCTTCGAGGAAGTCGGCGCCGATGCCGGCGCGCTCGCGCGCGCGCTGAAGGCGCGCACCGGGCGCAAGGGTGCCGCACTGTTCATGCCGCTCAGGCTCGCCCTGACCGGTTGCCGCGAGGGCCCCGAATTCGGGCCGCTGCTCGCGACGCTCGCCCCCGACAAGATCCGCGCCCGCTTCGCCGCGCGCGCCCGCTGAGAGGACTCCTGCATGCTGCGCATCCACAATTCCATGTCCGGCGAGAAGGAGCCGCTGCGCGAGCTCGAGCCCGGCCATGTGCGCATGTACGTGTGCGGCATCACCGTCTACGACTTCCTGCACGTCGGTCACGCGCGCTCGATGACGGTGTTCGACGTCGTGCGACGCTACCTGCGCTGGAGCGGCTATCGCGTCACCTTCGTGCGCAACATCACCGACATCGACGACAAGATCATCGCGCGCGCCGCCGAGAACGGCGAGCCGATGGAGGCGCTGACCGAGCGCTTCATCAGGGCGATGGACGAGGATTGCGTGGCGCTCGGGATCGAGAAGCCAGACCACGAGCCGCGCGCGACCCAGTACGTGGACCAGATCGTCGCCATGATCGCGACGCTGGTCGAGAAGGGCTACGCCTACGTCGCACCCGACGGCGACGTGCTCTATGCCGTCGCGAAGTTCGAGGGTTACGGTAGGATGTCGGGCAAGAAGCTCGCCGACCTGCGCGCCGGCGCGCGCGTCGAGGTGGACGAGGGCAAGCGCGATCCGCTGGATTTCGTGCTGTGGAAGGCCGCCAAGCCGGGCGAGCCGGCGTGGCCGTCGCCCTGGGGCGCGGGGCGGCCGGGCTGGCACATCGAGTGCTCCGCCATGTCGGTGGCGCTGCTGGGTGACCACTTCGACATCCACGGCGGCGGCATGGACCTCAAGTTCCCGCACCACGAGAACGAGATCGCGCAGACCTGCGCGGCCTGCGGCTCGAAGTTCGTGAACACCTGGATGCACAACGGCTTCGTCAACGTCGACTCCGAGAAGATGTCCAAGTCGCTGGGCAACTTCTTCACGGTGCGCGAGGTGCTGCCGCGGCTGCGGCCCGAGGTCATGCGCACCTTCGTGCTCGCCAGCCACTACCGCGGGCCGATCAACTACTCCGAGGACAACCTGCATCAGGCCGACGCGCTGCTCGAGCGCCTGTACGTCGCGCTGCGCGACGTGCCGCCCGCCGCGGTCGGCGCTACGCGGACCTGGACCGAGCGTTTCCGCGAAGCCATGGACGACGACTTCAACACGCCCGAGGCGCTGGCCGTGCTGGCCGGCCTCGCGCGCGAGCTCAACACCGTGAAGTCGGCGGGCGAAGTGCTGCGCGCGAGCGAACTCGCAGCCGAACTGAAGGCGCTGGGCGCGGTGCTGGGGATCCTGCAGGAAGACCCCTCGGCCTGGCTGCGCAGCTCGCGCGAGGGCGCGGCGCAGGAGACCGAAGGACGCCTCACCGAGGCCGAGATCGAGACACTCATCGTGGCGCGTACCGAGGCCCGCAAGGCCCGCAACTTCGCCGAGTCCGACCGCATCCGCGACCTGCTGGTCGAGGGCGGGGTGTTGCTCGAGGATTCGGCGAAGGGAACTACCTGGCGGTGGAGGTAGCGGAGGGGTCAGACCCCCCTTGACCCCCTCTTGACCACCTCTGTGCCCCCGCCGTGCCAGTGGCTGGCACCTGTGCGCAGAGGGTGGTCAAGAGGGGGTCAAGGGGGGTCTGACCCCTCGGAGACGCCGCCGCTACGTCAGCCGTCGTACCGCCGACTCGAGCGTGTTCTTCATGAGCGCCGCCACGGTCATCGGCCCGACGCCACCCGGCACAGGCGTGATCCATCCGGCGCGCTCGGCAGCGGCGGCGAACTGCACGTCGCCCACGAGGCGACCGTCCTCGAGCCGGTTGATGCCGACGTCGATGACGATGGCACCGGGCTTGATCCACTCGCCGGGAATGAGGCCGGGCTTGCCGGCCGCGGCGACCAGGATGTCGGCGGCGCGAACGTGTGATTCCAGGTCGCGCGTGAAGCGGTGGGTCACCGTGACCGTCGCACCCATCAGCAGCAGTTCCAGCGCCATCGGCCGGCCGACGATGTTGGAGGCGCCGACGATCACCGCGTGCTGGCCCTTGGGGTTGATGCCCACCTTCTCGATCAGCCGCACGATGCCGTAGGGCGTGCAGGGACGGATCAGCGGCACGCGCTGCGCGAGGCGGCCGACGTTGAAGGGGTGGAAGCCGTCGACGTCCTTGGCCGGATCGATGCGCTCGATGATCGACTCGGGACGGATGTGTTCCGGCAGCGGCAACTGCACCAGGATGCCGTCGATGTCGGGCGCGCGGTTGAGCTGGTCGATCAGCTGGACCAGGTCCTCCTGCGTCGTCGAGTGGGGCAGGTCGTGCGCGACCGAGGTGATGCCGGACTCCTCACAGGCGATGCGCTTGTTGCGCACATAGATCGCCGACGCGGGATTGTCGCCCACCATGATGACCGCGAGGCCCGGCCGGCGCAGCCCGCGCGCCACCAGCGCGTCGCTGCCTTCGCGGACGCCGCGCTTAAGTTCAGCCGCGATTGCCTTGCCGTCAATGATCTGCGCCGCCATGGGCTTCCTCCCCGGGCTACCGCCGACAATTCTCGCACGGGCCGACGTCCGGTCGGTGGTAACAATCGTGCCTGGCACGATTGTTACCACCGACCGAAATTGACGCGGAGGCGGGTCGCCATTACTATTTGCGCCCCCGTGAAGGCGCAGGTCGTCATGGGTGCCGTCCGGCAGGTTTCTGGCGGGGCATGGCGCAGTCTGGTAGCGCATCTGCTTTGGGAGCAGAGGGTCGGGGGTTCGAATCCCTCTGCCCCGACCAACCGGGTAGGCGCCGCGGGTGATACAAAGCGCCCGTAGCTCAATGGATAGAGCACCGGCCTTCTAAGCCGGTGGTTGCAGGTTCGATCCCTGCCGGGCGCGCCATCCGCGATGCTCGTGTCCGGACGGTAGTTGGATTGATGGATTGTTTGGACGATGGTGGACGTAGCTCAGCTGGTAGAGCCCCGGATTGTGATTCCGGCCGTCGTGGGTTCGAGTCCCATCGTCCACCCCAGTTTTCGGGCCATTAGCTCAATTGGTAGAGCTACGGACTCTTAATCCGCAGGTTGTAGGTTCGAGTCCTACATGGCCCACCAACACGACGCCCCGGCAGGCAACTGCCGGGGCGTTTTGCTTGTGTCGGAATTTTTGACAATTCGCATTATGTGTTGTCGGCAATAGTCTGTAAAATCATGGGCTTATGAGTTTGGCACCAGACTTGCATTCTCTTCCGTAAGACCGGCGAGGCCGGGCATCCACGGAACACGGAAACAGCATGAACAAGATGAACAAGGCTCTCGCGGTCGCGGCACTGATGGCGGCTTCCGCTTCGGCGAACGCGGTCACGATCGGCATCACCTTCGGCGGCACCAACCTCGGCGCACCCGACAACAATGCGACCACCAGCGTCGCTGGCGCCACGGTCATCAATTTCAATGCAGCGTCGAATACCGCAGGCTGCGGCACGATCGCTTCGTATGGCATCAGCGGTAACGCGAACATCGTCGCGGGCTCCGTCGGAGGCCTCTACGCTGCGCCCCCGCTGGCCAATACCACCTGTTACCTGACCGTTCCGCAGAACAGCACTTCCGGCTCCGCGGTATGGAATTCCCCGGGCAGCAACAATTATCTCGGTCTGTTCTGGGGCTCGATCGATAACTACAACAGCCTGCAGTTCCTCGACGGCAGCAACAACGTTCTCGCGACCGTGACGGGCGCCCAGGTCATCGCCGCCGCCACCGCGTTCGGCGACCAGACCGCCCCGGGCTCGAACCGCTACGTGAACCTGCTGCTGACCGGTGGCACCTACGAGTCCGTGCGCTTCATCTCGAACGGCTACGCCTTCGAGATCGACAACATCGCCTACGCGAACGTCCCCGAACCCGCCACCCTGGGCCTGCTCGGCCTCGGCCTGGCCGGCATCGGCTTCGCGCGCCGCCGCAAGTAAAACCGACCCGAGTCCACCCCGGATTCCACGAACCCCGGTCCGCAAGGTCCGGGGTTCGTGCTTGATGGGCCCCCTGAATGCCGCTTCTGGCGATTGCCATTGCCGCCGCGGTGGTAAATTGTCGGCGCCTGCCCGGGCACTGCCCGCGCCCAACAGCCACCAGGTATTCGCCGTGAAACGCCGCCAGCTCGGATCCGAACTCGACAATTTCCTGCGCCTGGACGCCGGTCAGGCCGAGACCAGTTTCGAGAGCCGCATGGTCGGCGCCCTGAAGCCCGGGGCGTTCATCGCCATCATGCTGGCCATCGTGATCATCTACCTGGATGCCTACTTCGGTTACCGGGTGGATCGCCGCCTGGCCGGCCTGGCGGTGGGCGCCGCGCTGTTCGGCCCCGCCGTCCGGGTGGCCCTGCGCGAGTGGCGGACTCGCCGCCGTCCTCCGCCGCAGGTATAATCCGCGGTTCCCGCAAGGCGGGTGAAGGTTCGCGGCGACCGCAGGGGCGGGGCCGCGGCCCGCGCGCGAAAGTGGCGGAACTGGTAGACGCGCTGGATTTAGGTTCCAGTGGGGCAACCCGTGAGAGTTCGAGTCTCTCCTTTCGCACCAGCATCGCCACAGTAGCAACGGGGACCCGGCCCGAATCCGGTCCCGGCCTTGTCACGATCACGCAGCTCAGAGGTTGAACCTAAGATGATGGTTTCAGTCCAGGTGCTCTCCGGACTCGAGCGCCGCATGGAAGTTTCCGTGCCAGCCACCCGCGTCGAACAACAGGTCGATGCGCGTCTCATCGCGATCAGCCGCGACGCCAACATCAAGGGCTTCCGCAAGGGCCGCGCCCCGATCCACGTGATCAAGCAGCGCTTCGGCCTGCAGGCGCGCGAGGACGTTCTCAACGAACTGATCCGCACGACCTTCACCGAAGCCGTGCAGCGCGAGAGTCTCATGCCGGCCGGTGGGCCGCGCATCGAGCCGCTCAGCGCCGGCAAGGGCGAAGACCTGCGCTACGCCGCGGTGTTCGAGGTCTACCCGGAAGTCGCCGTGCAGGGCGTCGACGGCATGGTCCTCATGCGCCCGACCGCCGAAGTGGCCGAGGCCGACGTCGACGCGATGATCGACAGCCTGCGCAAGCAGCGCCCGAACTTCGTCGCCACCGCGCGCGGCTGCCAGGACGGCGATCGCGTCACGGTCGACTTCGACGGCACGCTCGACGGCGAGGCTTTCGCCGGCGGCAAGGCCGAGAACTTCGTGGTCCAGCTCGGCGCGGGTCGCATGCTCAAGGGCTTCGAGGACGGCATCCGCGGCGTCGCCGCGGGCGAGACCAGGACCTTCCCGGTCGAGTTCCCGGCGCAGTACCCGGCCGCCAACCTCGCGGGCAAGACCGCGCAGTTCACGGCCGTGGTCAAGACCGTCGAGGAGCAGCAGCTCCCCGAAGTCGACGACGAATTCTGCAAGGCCTTCGGCGTGTTCGAGGGCGGCATCGAGGCGCTGCGCGCCGAGGTCCGCGAGAACATGCAGCGCGAACTGGCGCAGAACGTGCGTGCGCGCCTCAAGTCGCAGGTCATGGACAAGCTGGTCGCCGCCAACCCGATCGACCTGCCCCGCACGCTGATCGAGGCCGAAATCCGCGACATGCAGACCGAGATCCTGCGCCGCATGCAGCAGCAGGGCGGCCGGCCGCAGGGCCAGCTGCCGCCGAAGGAGCAGTTCGAGGCCGGTGCGCGCCGTCGCGTGGCGCTGGGCCTGGTGCTCAACGAGCTGATCAAGAGCGCCGGCATCACCGTCGACATGGCGCGCGTCGAGCAGCGCCTGGACGAGCTGGTCGCCAGCTACGCCGACCCTGCCGACGCCCGCAACCAGTACCTGCAGAACGAGGGCGCGATGCGCCAGCTGCAGATGGTCGTGCTCGAGGACCAGGTGGTCGACTACGTCCTGGGACGCGCGCAGGTCACCGACCAGCCCGCGACCTTCAAGGACATCATGAACTTCGGGGCCGCCGAGGCGTCGTAAGGGAAGAGGGCGAGAAGGACACATGCGCATGGAAACGAAGGCCTTGAACCTGGTCCCGATGGTCGTCGAGCAGACCGCTCGCGGCGAACGTGCCTACGACATCTACTCGCGCCTCCTCAAGGAGCGGGTGGTGTTCTGCGTCGGCCCGGTCGAGGACTACATGGCCAACGTGATCGTCGCGCAGCTGCTGTTCCTCGAGTCGGAGAACCCGGACAAGGACATCCACCTGTACATCAACTCGCCCGGCGGGTCGGTGAGCGCGGGCCTGGCGATCTACGACACCATGCAGTTCATCAAGCCGGACATCAGCACCATCTGCGTCGGCCAGGCGGCCAGCATGGGCGCGGTGCTGCTCGCGGGCGGTACCAAGGGCAAGCGTTTCTCGCTGCCGAACTCGCGCATGATGATCCACCAGCCCCTGGGCGGCTTCCAGGGCCAGGCCACGGACATCGAGATCCACACGCGCGAGATCCTCGACGCGCGCGAGCGGCTCAACCGCATCCTGGCGCTGCACACCGGCCAGCCGATCGAGAAGATCAAGACCGATACCGACCGCGACAACTTCATGAGCGGCGACGCAGCCGTGGCCTACGGCCTGATCGACCACCTGCTGGAGAAGCGGGGCCAACTGCCCGTCGTCCCGACCGCTCCCTGATCGGGCCGGCTTCGCCTAAGCCCATGTTTGCAATGGACTTTTCGGTGCAAGATCGGGCCATGCTATAACGTACGCACAGCGTAACGCGCCAGATCGGGCGCGATGAGGAACAGATGGTCGACGATACCCGCAGCAAGCATGACGACGGCAAGCTCCTGTACTGCTCGTTCTGTGGCAAGAGCCAGCACGAGGTCAGGAAGCTGATTGCCGGTCCGTCGGTGTTCGTGTGCGACGAGTGCGTCGAACTCTGCAACGACATCATCCGCGAGGAGCTCGAGGAAAAGCAGGAGCGCACCCGCGAGAAGCTGCCGAAGCCCCACGAGATCAAGAAGGTCCTCGACGAGTACGTCATCGACCAGGAACGCGCCAAGAAGATCCTCTCGGTCGCGGTCTACAACCACTACAAGCGCCTGCAGAACAAGACGGGCGACAAGCGCCACCGCAGCGACCGCGGCGAAGACGTCGAGATCGCCAAGAGCAACATCCTGCTGATCGGCCCGACCGGCTGCGGCAAGACCCTGCTCGCCGAGACGCTCGCGCGCCTGCTCAACGTGCCGTTCACGATCGCCGACGCCACCACGCTGACGGAAGCCGGCTACGTGGGCGAGGACGTCGAGAACATCATCCAGAAGCTGCTGCAGAAGTGCGACTACGACGTGGAGAAGGCCCAGACGGGCATCG
>JADZCS010000089.1 GCA_020851435.1 Gammaproteobacteria bacterium
CGCTCGCGGCCAGAGGCGTCGAGTGCCGTGTATTCGTAGGCGCCCATCAATCCTCGCGCGTGACGCGCAGCAGCTCTTCGAGCGAGGTCGTGCCGGCCAGCACCTTGGCGCGGCCGTCGTCGCGGATACCGGGCGTCAGGCGCCTGGCGTGCCGCTCCAGCGCCTGTTCGGCGGCGCCGTCATGGATCATGCCGCGCATCGCGTCGTCGATCACGACCAGTTCGTAGATGCCCATGCGGCCGCGGTAACCGCCGCTGGGTTCGCGGCCGGCCCGGTACAGCGTGGGGTTGGGCCCGTCGAGCGGCAGGCCGAGCAGGCGCTTTTCGTACTCGCCGCCCTCGTAGGCGACCCGTGTGGCCGGGTTCAGCACGCGCACCAGGCGCTGCGAGATCACGCCCAGCAGCGTGGAGGCCAGCAGGAAGGGTTCGACGCCCATGTCGCGCAGGCGGGTGAGGGCGCCGACGGCGGTATTGGTATGCAGGGTCGAGAGCACCAGGTGGCCGGTCAGCGAGGCCTGCACCGCGATCTGGGCAGTCTCGGTGTCGCGGATTTCGCCGACCATCACGACGTCGGGGTCCTGGCGCAGGATCGCGCGCAGGCCGCGGGCGAACGTCATCTCGACCTTGGTGTTGACCTGGGTCTGGCCGACGCCGTCGATGTAGTACTCGATCGGGTCCTCGACCGTCATGATGTTGCGCGTGTGGTCGTTGATGCGCTCGAGCGCCGAATACAGCGTTGTGGTCTTGCCCGAGCCGGTGGGGCCGGTGACCAGGATGATCCCGTGCGGCTTGTGGATCAGGTCGTCGGTCATCGCCTGCACGCGCGGGTCCATGCCCAGCGACGCGAGTTCGAGCCTGCCGGCCTGCTTGTCGAGCAGGCGCAGCACGACGCGCTCGCCGTGGCCGGAGGGACTGGTCGAGACGCGCACGTCGACCGCGCGGCCGGCGCTGCGCAGACTGATGCGGCCGTCCTGCGGCAGGCGCTTCTCGGCGATGTCGAGCTTCGACATGACCTTGATGCGCGAGCACAGCAGCGGCGCGATCTGTCGCTTGGTCTCGACCACTTCGCGCATAACGCCGTCGACGCGGAAGCGCACCACCAGCCGGTTCTCGAAGGGCTCGATGTGGATGTCGGAGGCGTTTTCCTTGATCGCCTGCGTCAGGATCGCGTTGATGAGCCGGATGACCGGCGCGTCGTCCTCGCTCTCCAGCAGGTCGGACGGTTCCGGCAGGCCGGCCGCGAGGTGGGTGAGGTCCTGGTCTTCCTCGAGTCCTTCCGCAATCTGCCCGGCCTCGCCGCCGCCGCCCTCGTAGGACTTGCGCAGCAAGTCGTCGAAGGCCTCGGGCGAGGCGCGCTCGATGACGAGCGGCAGGCCCAGGAACCTGCGCAGCTCAGCGACTGAGGACGCAGGGGTGCCGTCGCGATAGATGACGTGGGCCTTGCCCTCGGCGATCGAGCGCACCAGCACGCCGTGGCGGCGCGCGAAGGCGAAGGGCACGCGCGGGGCGCTGCGCAGGGTGTCGGCGGAGGCGTTCATGGCCTTGGTCCGCTCAGGGCTGCGAGCCGCCCGGCGGCTGCGCGATCGGCGCGGCCTCGGGAGATGGTTGGTTCGGTGCGGGCGCCGGCGTCAGGGGACCCAGGAGCTCCGGCAGCAGGGGCTGGCTCTCCATCGGCATCAGCGGCACGCGCCCGCCGTTGGCGTTCTTCTGCTGGTTGCGGATGTAGTTGTACTTGGCGTTGGTCTCGATGGCCGCCTGTTCGGCGGTGCGCAGGACCTTCGGCCGGATGAAGACCAGCAGGTTGGTCTTGGTCTTGTGCGAGCTGCGCACCCTGAAGAGTTCGCCCAGGATGGGGATGCTGCCAAGGCCCGGAACGCGCGATTCCGTGTCGGTGAGCGTGTCGGACATGAGCCCGCCGAGCACGATCATGCCGCCGTCGTCAACGAGCACGCGCGTCTCGATCGTGCGCTTGTTGGTGATCAGATCGACCGCGCCGACCGCCTGGGAGTTGGCGGCGAGGCTCGAGATCTCCTGCGAGATCTTGAGCAGCACGGTGTTGTCGTCGGTGATCTGCGGCGTGATCTTGAGGATCGTGCCGACTTCCTGGCGCTGCACGGTCGTGAACGGGTTGACCGAGGTCGATGAACCGCCGGTGCTGGTGTACTGGCCGGTCACGAACGGCACTTCCTGCGCTACCTTGATCTGCGCCTCTTCGTTGTCCATCGTGATGACGGATGGCATGGACACGATGTTGGTGTTGCCGTCGCCGGCCAACGCCCGCAGGATCGCCGCGAAATTCGTTCCGGTTTCCTGCTGCCGCCCGACGCCCAGCGTGAATCCGCCCGGCGCGGTGGGGGTGGTGGTGCTGCCCGTGCCGCCCGTACCGCCCGTACCGCCGTTGTTGATGGCTTCGACGCCTGCCCAGATCTGCGCGAGACTCACGCCGCCGATGGCCTGGTTGAACAACCCGACCATCAGGTTGTCGCCGGAGCCGTCGACGATCCAGTTCACGCCCAGGTCGCGGGTCAAGTCGCGCGTGACCTCGACGATCAGGGCCTCGACCTGCACCTGCTCGCGGCGGATGTCCAGCCGGTCGACGACGCCCATGATCGAGCGCATGACCTTGGGCGGCGCGGTGATGATCAGCGCGTTGGTGTCCTTGTCGGCCCAGATCGTGATGCTGCGGTCGGTCTGCGCGCCGGATGCGGCCTGAGGACCGCCGGGCGTGGTCGCCGCGACGATGCCGGTGAGCTGCTCCTTGAGCTTCGGCGCGATCTTCTCGGCGTCGGCGTAGCGCAGGTAACGCACCTGGGTGTCGCCGCCCGACTCTAGCGGCGTGTCGAGGTGGGTGATGATGGTCTTGAGCCGCAGCCGCTGCGCGCCCTCGCCCGAGACGAGAACGCTGTTGGTACGGTCGTCGGCGATCGCCTTCGCCGCGGGAGTGCCGGCATCTGCGCCCTGCGCCTGCGTCAGCGCGTTGACCACGCGGACGATCTCGGCCGCCGATGCGTGCTCGAGGCGGATGACCTCGATGTCGCCTTCGCCGGACTGGTCGATGCGCTGGATGATGCGCACCATCCGGTTAACGTTCGAGGCGCGGTCCGAGATGATCAGGATGTTCGAGGCCGGGTAGGCCGCGAGGTGGCCGAACTGCGGGATCAGGGGGCGCAGGATCGGCACGAGCTGGGCGGCCGAGGTGTTCCGGACCTGGATCACCTGCGTGACGATCTCGTCGGACGTCGCGCTGACGCGATCGGGCAGGTCGTTGGCCGGCAGTTGGCGGGCATTGGCGTCGGGCAGGATCTTGATGACGTTGCCCGCGGGCACGGCGACGAAGCCGTGGACCTGCAGGATGGCCAGGAAGGCCTCGTAGAACGCCCCGGCGCTCATCGGCGTCGCCGACAGCATCGTGACCTGGGCGCGGACGCGCGGGTCGACGATGAAGTTCTTGCCCGTGACCTGGCTGACGGCCTCGATGACCTGCCCGAGGTCGGCATCCTTGTAGTTCGGCGTGATCATGGCGCCCTGCTGCGCGGACGCGGTCGTCGCGGCGGCGAGCAGGGCGGACAGCAGGAGTGTGGCAAAGCGTCTGGCGGGCATCTTGGGCGGTCCTGGTCGGGTCACTCGGTCTGGGCCGGTGAAGCCGTTGGGGGCGGGGCCTGGGTAGCAAGGTCGGCGGCGATGCGCGTCGCGTCGATGGTGATCTGTTGCAGTTCACCCTCGCGTTCGACGGTCACTGTGACACGGTCGCCGGCGCTGAGGTTGCGCAGCATCTCCATGCCGCGATTCGGATCGTCGAGCGCGGTGCCGTTGATGGCGGTGATGAGGTCGCCGGCCTCGAGGCCGAGCTTGGCGAACTGCATGCGGTTGCGGCCGGGGAATACCCGGTAGCCCTTCTGCTGGCCGCCGGCGAACACCGGCTGTGGCCGGATGATCTGGCTGAGCAGGTTCGGCTGGTCCTCCGCGAGCTGGCGCACGCGCTCGCCGAGCGCCCCGGGCGCCGGCCCCGGCAGCGCGGTCGCGGGCACGATGGCGGGCCCTGCAGCACCCGAGAGCCGCGGCAGCATCAATGCCTCGAGGCGACCGTTGAGGTCGAGGATCACGCGGTCGACGTAGACCGCCTTGAGCTTGGCGCCGCCGGGAAGCGCCATGCCGGTGCCATAGACCTTGGCGTTCTGCGCGCTGTCACCGAGGATCGCCCAGCCACGCTCCGGGTCGCGGCCCGCGATCGTGCCGGCGAGAATGAGGTTCTGGCTGGAGGGGGCAACGGCGTTGGGATCGACGGACGCATCGGCGCCGCCGAACAGCCTGCCTGCGAGGATGGCGGCGACGTCGACAGGCGTGGCCGCCGGCGCGGCGGGCAGGCTCGCCGAATCGACGACCGGCAGCTCGGGCGGCGTGAGCACGGTCCAGACGATCGAGGCCGCCTGTGCCGCGATTGCAATGACGATGACTGCACTGGCTGCAAGGGGCGCGTGGGCCATCATTCGCGAGGCCACGGAGCCTTCCGTGCTGGCGCCCAGAGCGGCTAGCTTGTCCTTGAGACCCATTCGACCATCATACGGACTCGTGAAGGCCCTTAACAAGGCTGGCCGTTCCGAAAAAGCGTCGTAATGTCACGTACTTGAAACGATATCCTGAGGCGCGTCGCAGTGCCTGGGCTGGCGGCCGCAATCCCAGCGGTCCTGCCTTGTATTGACGGGGTGCGGGCCCTATAACTAGGTACGTCCCGCAACAGGAAGCGAAGCTTGACGGATCCCAACGAAAGCGACCCCGCGCAGGGTGGCCATAGCCTCGTGGTGGAGGAGGCGACCCCCAAGCTCAAGAAGCCGCCGCTGTACCAGGTCGTTCTGCTCAACGACGACTACACGCCGATGGAATTCGTCGTCGACGTGCTCGAGAGATTCTTCGGCCTGGACAGGACCGGTGCCACACGGGTGATGCTCGAGGTGCACACCCGCGGCAAGGGCGTCTGCGGCGTGTTCACGTTCGAGATTGCCGAGACCAAGGTGGCCCAGGTCACCGCTTACGCGCGCCAGCACCAGCACCCGCTGCTGTGCACGATGGAGGAGACCTGAGATGTTGTCGAGCGAACTCGAGTTCTGCCTGAACGAGGCCTTCCAGCGTGCGCGCGACGTGCGCCACGAATACATGACCGTCGAGCACCTGCTGCTCGCGATCGTCGACGCGCCGAAGGTCCGCGAGGTGCTGAAGGCCTGCGGGGCGGACCTGCTCAAGCTGCGCCGCGAGCTCGAGGCGTTCATCGACGAGACCACCCCGCAGATTCCCGCCGCGGATGACCGCGAGGTGCAGCCGACCCTGGGCTTCCAGCGCGTCCTGCAGCGCGCGGTGTTCCACGTCCAGTCGAGCGGCCGCAAGGAAGTCGGCGTGCTCAACGTGCTGGTCGCGATCTTCAGCGAGAAGCAGTCGCATGCCGCGTTCCTGCTGTCGCAGCAGGACGTGTCGCGGCTCGACGTCGTCAATTTCATTTCCCACGGCCTGCCGGCCGCCGGCGAGGCACGGGAGTCCGGCAAGGAAGGCGAGCCCCAGGCGGAGGGCGAACGCGGCGAGGCCGAGGCCGGCGGCAGCGCGCTCGAGAAGTACTGCAGCAACCTCAACAAGCTGGCCGAGGAGGGGCGTATCGACCCCCTGATCGGCCGCCAGCTCGAGGTCCAGCGCACGATCGAGATCCTGTGCCGCCGTCGCAAGAACAATCCCCTTTACGTGGGCGAGGCCGGCGTGGGCAAGACGGCGATCGCCGAGGGCCTCGCGCGGCTGATCGTCGAGGGCAAGGTTCCCGACGTGCTGGCCGACTGCACCATCTACTCGCTGGACATGGGCTCGCTGATCGCGGGCACCAAGTACCGCGGCGACTTCGAGAAGCGCCTGAAGGCCGTGGTCACCGAACTCAAGAAGCAGCCGGGCGCCGTGCTGTTCATCGACGAGATCCACACGGTGATCGGCGCCGGCGCGGCTTCGGGCGGCGTCATGGACGCCTCCAACCTCATCAAGCCGGTGCTGGCCAACGGCGAGCTGCGCTGCATCGGCTCCACCACCTACCAGGAATACCGCGGCATCTTCGAGAAGGACCACGCGCTCGCGCGCCGCTTCCAGAAGATCGACGTCGTCGAGCCGACCGTGCCCGAGACCATCGAGATCCTGAAGGGCCTGCGGTCGCGCTTCGAGGAGCACCACGGCGTGCGCTACCTCGACGAGTCGCTGACCGCCGCGGCTGAACTCTCCGCGAGGCACATCAACGACCGCCACCTGCCGGACAAGGCCATCGACGTCGTCGACGAGGCCGGTGCCTCGCTGCGCCTGAAGCCCGCCGCCGAGCGCGCCGACACGGTGACGGTCGAACACATCGAGGACGTGATCGCGCGCATCGCGCGCATCCCGCCCAAGAGCGTCTCGACCAACGACAAGGAGACGCTGCGCAACCTCGAGCGCAACCTCAAGCTCGTGATCTACGGCCAGGATCCCGCGATCGAGGCCCTGTCGGCCGCGATCAAGATGGCCCGCGCCGGGCTCGGCAACGAGCGCAAGCCGGTCGGTTCGTTCCTGTTCGCCGGCCCCACGGGCGTCGGCAAGACCGAGGTCACGCGGCAGCTCGCGCTGACGCTCGGCGTAGAGTTCGTGCGCTTCGACATGTCCGAGTACATGGAGCGCCACACGGTCTCGAGGCTGATCGGCGCGCCCCCGGGCTACGTCGGCTTCGACCAGGGTGGCCTGCTGACCGAGCAGATCACCAAGCACCCGCACTGCGTGCTGCTGCTCGACGAGATCGAGAAGGCGCACCCCGAGGTCTTCAACCTGCTGCTGCAGGTCATGGACCACGGCACGTTGACCGACAACAATGGCCGCAAGGCCAATTTCCGGCACGTGATCATCGTGATGACCACCAATGCGGGCGCCTTCGAGATGAACCGGCCGCAGATGGGCTTCGTGCCGTCCGACAACGCACCGGACGGCATGGAAGCGATCCGGCGGTTGTTCTCGCCCGAGTTCCGCAACCGTCTCGACGCGGTCATCCAGTTCCAGTCGCTGGACCCGCGCACCATCGAGCGCGTGGTCGACAAGCTGCTCGTCGAGGTCGAAGCCCAGCTCGAGCAGAAGGGCGTCGCGCTGTCGGTAGACGACGACGCACGCGCCTGGATCGCGAAGACCGGCTACGACCCCAAGATGGGCGCCCGCCCCATGGCCCGCGTGATCCAGGAGCACATCAAGCGCCCGCTGGCCGAGGAGTTGCTGTTCGGCAAGCTCGCCGGCGGTGGCACCGCCCGCGTGTCGCTGGCGGAAGGCGGGCAGGGGCTGACGCTCATCACGCGCGCGTTGCTGGAGCCGGAGCTCATCACACACTGACCGGGCCTCAGTCGCCGAAATGGGAGGGCCGTTCCGGGACCGCCGTAAATACATCCCTGTAGGCTTCGGCGCGCCCTCCCGGGCGCGCCCGATCCCGGCACGGCCCTCCCATCCCGACGCCAGCGGCCGTGCCCGCGTCGAGAGCCCCGTCCCGCGACGTCCACGGTCCACTGTACGTAGCGATCCAGCAGCCGCCGGTGCCTCGGTCGGTGCGACCGGGCGCTTCCGGCGTTGTTTGGGCCGAGGCTTCTTTCGGAACGCGGCCACTGCGCGGTGGCGTGGAGGCAGAACAGGGCCCTTCCGGGATCGTGCGGGCCATGGCTGGCCCGCCCGAAGCCTACAGGGATGTATTCACGGCGGTCCCGGAAGGGCCCTGTTCTGTCGCCGCGTCACCGTACTTGGCCGCTAGTTCGAACGTAGGAATCGCGCGCAAGAAAAAGCCGGCACGAGGCCGGCTTGATCTGAATCTGTGCGGTCGCCCGCGAGGCTTACTTGCCGCGGTAGACGATCCGGCCCTTGGTCAGGTCGTAGGGCGTCATCTCGACGGTGACCGAGTCGCC
>JADZCS010000090.1 GCA_020851435.1 Gammaproteobacteria bacterium
CTGCGCGCCGAACAGGTTCGCATCGGCGCCGGCGCTGACTTCCGACAGCCAGAACGCCCAGCCGTTGAGGAACAGGCCTTCCTTGGCGCCGTATTTGATCGCCACGCCTTCCGGGTTGACGTCGCCGTCGTAGAACATCGAATTGCCGGCCTTGACCCAGGGCTGCGACTGCTTGCCCAGCGTGACCACGCCGTCCTGGAACGCATTCCAGTTCAGGTAGGCCTGGTCGAGCCGGATGCTCTTGCGCGTGTTGTAGTCGCCCAGGGTGGCGTTGGTCGAACGCGGATCCGCGTCGTCGCCCGTGGCCAGCTGCAGGCCGGCGGTCACGGTGTCGTTGACCTTGGCATCGACGCCCACGCGCACGCGCAGGCGCTGGCGGGTGCGCTCGGCCGAGTTCTCCTGGTCGATCATCTCGTGGCGATAGCGGATGTCGCCCTTCATCTTGACCTTGGTGGCCCAGTCGCTGGAAGTCAGCTTGGCGCTGGCCTTGGCGATCTGGTCGGTCTGGTTGTCGTTGGTGGCCTCGGCCTCGGCGACGCGCGCCTCGGTCCTGGCGGCGTCGGCCGCCTGCTTTGCCTCGAGCTCCTGCACCTTCTGCATGAGCGCCTGGACCTGCTGCTTCAGGGCGTCGAGTTCGGCGTTACCGCCCTGCTGGGCGAAAGCGGCGACCGGGGTGGCCATGACCAGGCCCAGCGCGCTCGCGGTGATGATCTTGCGCATGACTATGAATATCCCTCGTGGATTACAGGCTGCGGACGGTCTCGAGCGCCGTCGCGGACTTGCGGGTCTTCTCGCGGGTCGCCTTCGGCGCGGCGACCAGGCCCTTGTCGGCCAGGTAACCGTCTTCGCCCAGAGCCTTCTCGCTGGTGTACTCGGCGATGTATTCCTTGAGGCCGGGGATCACGCCCACGTGCGCCTTCTTGAAGTACACGTACAGCGCGCGCGAGATCGGGTAGCGGCCCGAGGCGATCGTGTCGTACTCAGGGATCACGCCCTCGACGACCGAGCCGTGCAGCGTGTTCAGGTTCTCTTCGAGGAAGCTGTAGCCGAAGACGCCGATGGCGCGCGGGTTGGTGTTGAGCTTCTGGACGATCAGGTTGTCGTTCTCGCCCGCCTCGATGTAGGCGCCGTCCTCACGGATCGTGCCGCAGACGCGCTTGAAGCGCTTCTCGTCCACACCCTTGAGTTCCTTGAGCCACGGGAAGGTCTCGCAGCCCTTCTCCATCACGAGTTCGACGAACGAGTCGCGCGTGCCCGAGGTTGGCGGCGGGCCCAGGACCTCGATCTTGGTGTCCGGCAGCGAAGCGTTGATCTGCTTCCAGTTCTTGTAGGGGTTGGCGATCATCGTCTGGCCCGAATCGTCAGGCACCTGCTTGGCGAGCGCGAGGTAGAGGTCGCGGCGGGACAGCTTGAAGACCGGCGCCGACTTGGCGTTGGCGATCGCGATGCCGTCGAAGCCGACGACCACCTCGACCACGTCGTTGACGCCGTTCTTGCGGCAGTCGGCCAGTTCGCCGGCCTTCATGCGGCGCGAGGCGTTGGTCGCGTCCGGGTACTGCACGCCCACGCCCGAGCAGAACAGCTTCATGCCGCCGCCGGTGCCGGTGGACTCGACTTTCGGGGTCTTGAACTTCGACGACTTGCCGAACTGCTCGGCGACCGCCGACGTGAACGGGAACACCGTCGACGAGCCGACGATGCTGATGTAGTCGCGGGCCGACTGCGCGAACGCGGCCGGGGCGAGCATGACGCCGGCGAGAGCCGCGGCGAGGACCGACTTCTTGATCACGTGAGCCTCCAGGCTGAACGAACTGTTGTACGGCGCCGGCCACCCCGGAGGGGTGCGATTCCAGCGACGCCGCGATTTATACGCGGCGTTTGTTACAGCATTGCTTCAGTGGAACCGGCCCTGTGACAGGCGTGCGCCGTGCCTGCGCGCTGTTCGACAGCGGGCACAGCCACGCGGCGCCGCAGCGAGGATGCTGCGACCGGAACAGGTCGAGGGGGGCGTGGAAAAGGTCGCCCGGGCGCGACCGGTCTGTTGACCGGTCGCGCCCGCCGCGGATTAACCCGACATGAGAACCGCGGAGTTGGGCGACGAACTAAACTGAATCTGGGCGCGGGCGAGAACGGAGGGCCCGGCGGATGCGGAACGATCTACCTCCAGGCCCGGCGAGTCAAGTTGATCTTGACAGAAACGTTGGATTTCGCCGCCGCAGTCTTTGCGAACCAGGTCGCGCCGATACCAGCCTGGTGCGAATCCAATATCGTAACAATCTGATTTTGCTTTGAATAAAATAACGCTTCCATAACGATCGCATCATCTGAAAAACCCCCGTCCACCCAGCTTCCAAGATATTGGAAGGGCAGCCAGGAGCCCTGTTGAGCTGTCCGCAGCGCAGACGAGTACTCACGCTCTTTCTGGAAATGTGGAAGATTCACAGTCGACATCCTCATTGCAGGTTGCCCAGGAACTGCTGGGTCGCCTTGTCCCAGCCCTGCGTCAGCGCATGGGCGCGACAGCGCGCCGGATCCAGCTGGAGTGCCCGCTGCACGGCGGTCCCAAGGTCCTCGTCGAGCGCGCCGGTGACGCCGTCCTCGACGACATCCACGGGGCCCGTGACGGGATACGCCGCCACCGGCAGGCCGCAGGCCATCGCCTCGAGCATCACGAGGCCGAAGGTGTCGGTGCGGCTCGGGAACACGAACACGTCGGCCGCCGCCAGGTGCCGCGCCAGGTCCTCGCCATAGCGATAGCCGACGAACACTGCCTGCGGATAACGCGCCCGCAGGTCGGCGAGCGCCGGACCGTCGCCGATCACCAGCTTCGTGCCCGGCAGTTGGAGCGCAAGGAAGTCCTCGACGCTTTTCTCCACGGCGACGCGACCGGCGTAGGCCATGACCGGCCGTGGCAGGTCGAGAAAATCCTTGGGGCCTGGCGCGAACAGCTCGGTGTCGACGCCCCGCCCCCACAGCACCAGGTTGCGGAAGCCCTGTGCGGCCAGTTCGTCGCGCACGCGCGGCGTGTTGACCATGGTCCGGCCCGCGGCGCCGTGGAACCAGCGCAGCGCCGCGTAGGACCAGGCCGTCGGCACCGGATAGCGCGCCCGCAGGTACTGCGGGAACTGCGTGTGATACGAGGTCGTGAAGCGCTGCCCGTGCGCGGCCAGGATCGAACGCGCGGCGAATCCCAGCGGCGCCTCGGTCGCGATGTGGACCGAGTCCGGCTGGAACCGCTCGAGCGCGCGCGCCACGGCGCGCCTGGCGAACAGCGACAGGCGGATCTCGGGGTAGGTCGGACACGGCACCGTCCGAAGTCCTTCAGGCGTCACCGGCAGCACCGAGTGGCCCAGCGCAACCAGGCACTCGATGGTCCGGCGCAGCGTCGTAACGACGCCGTTGGTCTGCGGAAGCCACGCATCGGTGACGATGGCGATCCGCCGCGATCGCGACACGCTCATGCTGCCTCCACGCTGGTTCAACCCGCGACAGCGTGCGGGAGCGGCGTGAACGGGCGATGAACGTGGTCTGACGGCTTCGTGACTGGTAACAATCGTGCCAGGCACGATTGTTACCAGTCAGGCGAGGATGCGGCGCGCTGGGAAGTGGCAGGTGAAGGTGGAACCCTTGCCCTCGACGCTCTCGATCTGCAGGCGGCCACCGTGGCGCTGCATCGCGTGCTTGACGATGGCGAGGCCGAGCCCGGAGCCGCCCATCTTGCGCGAGCGGCCCTTGTCCACCCGGTAGAAGCGCTCGGTCAGCCGCGGCAGGTGCTCAGGGGCGATGCCGATGCCGGTGTCGGTGACGGACACGTGCCCGCCCTCCTGGTCCGTCCACCAGCGGATGTCGATGCTGCCCTCTTCGCCCGTGAACTTGACGGCATTGGTCACCAGGTTGGCGAGCACCGAGTGCACCTCGTTCTCCGCGCCCGCGAGTCGCGCGGTGGACTCGAGCGCGAGCTTGATCGCGCGCGGCGCGCCCTCGGTGGCGAGCGCATCCTTGCGGATCAACGAGAGCAGGCCGGCGACGTCGACCGGGTCCATGGGCGCCTCGCGGTCGGAGGCCTCCAGCCGCGACAACTCGAGCAGGTCGCCGACGATCAGGCCCATGCGCTCGGACTGGCGGCGCATCTCGGCCACCGGCGGCTGCCAGGCCGGATCGAGATCGGGATCGTCCAGCATGGTGTCGAGGTAGCCGGCGATCACCGTGAGCGGCGAGCGCAGCTCGTGCGAGGCATTGGCGACGAAGTCCTTGCGCATGGCCTCCATGCTCAGCTCGCGGGACACGTCGCGCACGCGCAGCAACTGGTACTCGCCGCCGTAGTCCACGTATTGCAGCGCGAGGTTCAGCTCGGCATTGCTGGGCGAGCGCACGATCACCGGCGTGCCGTGATCGCTGCCCGCCAGGTAGCGCTGGAACTCCGGCTGGCGCAGCAGCGTCTCGATGCGCAGCCCGAGATCCTGCTTGCGACGCAGACCCAGCAAGTGCGAAGCCACGCCGTTGAACCACACGATCTCGCGCTCGGGGTTCAGGATGACCAGGCCGTCGGGCAGCGCGGAGGTCATGCGCCGGAACTCACGGACCAGTTCGACCGCACGGCGCTTGTGATACTGCTTGCGCCGGTAGACACGGCCGACCAGGGCTACGACGTCGCCCCAGACGCCGCTGAGGTCGGGCGGCGACTCGCTGCTGCGCAGCCGCAGCCAGCGCTGCAGGCGGAACAGGTTGACGAACTGTTCGACGAGGGCGATGGCCAGCACGCCGACGAGCCACCAGGTCATGCCGCCGAAGATGAGGCCGCCCATGACCGCGAAGGCCAGCAGGGCGGCGACACGACCGACGGCGAACGACCAGGCGGCTTTCATGTCATGTGGGCTTGGTCGAGAACCGGTAACCGGCGCCGCGGACGGTCTGGATGAAGCGGTCGTAGCCGGTTTCCTCGAGCGCCATGCGCAGTCGGCGGATGTGCACGTCCACCGTGCGCTCCTCGACGTAGACGTTGCCGCCCCAGACGCGGTCGAGCAGCTGGCCGCGCGCGTAGACGCGCTCCGGGTGCGCCATGAAGAACTGCAGCAGCCGGTACTCGGTCGGCCCCAGCGCCACCGTCACGTCGCCCGCCATCACGCGATGCCCGGCCTGGTCCAGGGTCAGCCCCTCGTACTCGATGACCTCGGCGGCGCCGGCCGGCGCGCTGCGCCGAAGCACGGCGTTGATGCGCGCAAGCAGCTCACGGGGCGAGAACGGCTTGGTGATGTAGTCGTCCGCGCCGCCCTCGAGCCCCGTGATCTTGTCCTGCTCCTCGGCGCGCGCCGTCAGCATGATGACGGGGATCTCCTGGGTGTCCTTGTCGCGCTTCAACTGGCGCGTCAGCTCGA
>JADZCS010000091.1 GCA_020851435.1 Gammaproteobacteria bacterium
GCACCATCAAGGCTTGCGGGTGGTGTAGACGCCCTTCTGCTTCGAGAAGAAGGCGGCCAGCGCCTTGATCTCCTCGGGCTTCAGCTGCGGGGCGAAGCCGGCCATGATCGCGTTCTGGCGCTTGCCGCTGCGATAGCCGTGCAGCGACTGCTCGATGTAGTCGGCGTGCTGGCCGGCGAGCGAGGGGTAATCGGGCGTCACGCCGTTGCCGTCCGGGCCGTGGCAGGCGGCGCAGATCGCGGCGGCAGGCGGCGGGGTGCCCACCACCTTGCCATCCGAGGTCGCGCGCTTCGGGCCCTGGAAGTAGGCGCCGAGGTCGGCCATGTCCTTCTCGCTCATCTGCGCGGCCTGGCCCTGCATGGTGGGGTGCCAGCGCGCCTTGGACTGGTATTCCTTGAGCGCCGCGACGATGTACACCTCGCTCTGGCCGCCCAGGCGCGGAACGCTGTAGTTCGGGTAGGCGTTCTTGTAGTTCTCGATTCCGTGGCAACCGAGGCAGGTATACGCCAGCTTCTGGCCGCGCACGGCATCGCCGGTGGCCCCCGCCGCAGCGGGCACGAGAAGGGCCGCGGCGGTGGCTGCGGCGACGAAAACCATCCCTAGACGAAAAGCCATGCATCTACTCCGGGCAGGCGGGACAAACGGCCCGGAATACTAAGGTCCAGCCGCGGAAATTGCCACCGCCGCGCCGTTTCGGCGCTTCAGGTGAATCAGCAGGAGCGATACCGCGGCCGGCGTGACGCCCGGAATGCGCGCGGCCTGGCCCAGCGTGTCGGGCCGGCGCTCGGCGAGCCGCTGGCGGACCTCGTTGGAGAGGCCCGCGACCGCGGCGTAGTCGAAATCGGCCGGCAGGGTCAGCTCCTGGTGGCGGCGGGTCCGCTCGATTTCCTCGCGCTGCCGGTCGACGTAGCCCGAATACTTGGCCTCGACGTCCACCGCGAGGGCCACCTGGCGGACCAGGCGCTCGTCGCCGGCACAGGCGCCCAGGTCGGGCGGACCCACGCAGGCCAGGCCCGTCAGCGCGTGATAGTCGACGTTCGGGCGGCGCAGCAGCTCGAGGGCCCGCTGCTCGCGGGCCAGCGGCGCGCCGAACACGGCGGTCGCGGCTTCCTCGTCCACGTCGCCGGGCCGGATGAGCAGCCGGCCGAGCCTGTCCGACTCCCGTTCGCCGGCCTCGCGGCGCGCCTCGAAGAAGCGCCAGCGCCCGTCGTCGACGAGCCCGAGCTCGCGGCCCTTCGGCGTCAGCCGGAGGTCGGCGTTGTCCTCGCGCAGCAGCAGCCGGTGTTCGGCGCGGCTCGTGAACATGCGATAGGGCTCCGGCGCGCCGCTCGTGACCAGGTCGTCGACGAGCACGCCGAGGTAGGCCTCGTCGCGACGCGGCAGCCACGGCGCCTCGCCGCGCGCCACGAGCGCCGCATTGATGCCGGCCAGCAGGCCCTGCGCGCCCGCCTCCTCGTAGCCCGTCGTGCCGTTGATCTGGCCGGCGAAGAACAGGCCCTGGATGAATCGCGTCTCCAGCGAGTGGCGCAGATCGCGCGGGTCGAAGAAGTCGTACTCGATCGCGTAGCCCGGCCGCGTCAGGCGCGCGTGCTCCAGGCCGGCGATCGTGCGGACGAACGCATACTGGACGTCGAAGGGCAGGCTCGTGGAGACGCCGTTCGGGTAGACCTCGTGCGTGTCCAGGCCCTCCGGCTCCAGGAACACCTGGTGCGAAGTCTTGTCGGCGAAGCGCACGACCTTGTCCTCGACCGACGGACAGTAGCGCGGGCCGACCCCCTCGATGACGCCCGTGAACATCGGCGAGCGGTCGGAGGCCGCGCGGATGATGTCGTGCGTGTGCTCGCTGGTGTACGTGATGTAGCAGGGCGCCTGCGGCGGGTGTTCCTGCGGGCGCCCCAGGAAACTCATGACCGGCCGGGGTTCGTCCGAGTACTGCGGCGTGAGGCGCGCATAGTCGATAGTGCGGCCGTCGATGCGCGGCGGCGTGCCGGTCTTGAGCCGTCCTACCCGGAACGGCAGCTCGCGCAGTCGCGCCGCGAGACGGTTGGAGGGCGGATCCCCCGCGCGGCCGCCCGCGTAGTTCTCGAGCCCCACGTGGATGCGCCCGCCCAGGAAGGTGCCCACGGTCAGCACGACCGTCGTCGCCGAAACAGCCAGGCCCATCTGCGTGACCACGCCCGTGACGCGCTGGCCGGTTACTTCGAGGTCGGACACTTCCTGCTGGAAGACCTGCAGGTTCGGCTCGGCCTCGACGATGGCGCGGATCGCGCGCCGGTACAGCTGGCGGTCGGCCTGGGCGCGCGTCGCGCGCACGGCTGGGCCCTTGCTGGCGTTGAGCGTGCGGAACTGGATGCCGGCGCGATCGGTGGCGCGCGCCATGGCGCCGCCCAGCGCGTCGATCTCGCGCACGAGGTGGCCCTTGCCGATGCCGCCGATCGCCGGGTTGCAGCTCATGGCGCCCAGCGTCTCGATGCTCTGCGTGAGCAGCAGGGTGCGCGCGCCCATGCGCGCGGCCGCCAGCGCGGCTTCCGTGCCGGCATGGCCGCCGCCGACCACGATCACGTCGAAACGTTCTTCAAAGCGCATGGCGCGATTCTAAGATGTTCGCGGACCGACTTCTGGTTATCCTCGCGGCTGGCCGCGGGGCCGCGGAGGGCTGGCGATGGCGGAAACCTGGTTGATTCGTGGCGCGACGCGGGCGCTGGCGCTGGCCCTGCTGCTCGGCGCAGCGGCCTCCGCACAGGCAGCCACCGCTGCTGGCGGCCTCGCCCTCAGCGCCTGTCGCATCGAGGGCTTCGGCGGCGGCGCCACGGACGCCCGCTGCGGCACGCTCGCCGTACCCGAGAACCCCGCCGAGCCAGCCGGCAAGCGCATCGAGCTGTCGGTCGCCGTGATCCCGGCGATCAGCCGCAAGGCCAAGAGCGACCCGCTGTTCCTGATCGCGGGCGGACCCGGGCAAGGCACGCAGGAGGGCTTCGTGCCGCTGCTCGGCGCACTGTCCGGCATCCGGCGCGAGCGCGACCTCGTGCTGCTCGACCAGCGCGGCACGGGCAAGTCGAACCGGATGGGCTGCAAGCTCGA
>JADZCS010000092.1 GCA_020851435.1 Gammaproteobacteria bacterium
GTTGATCCTTGCCGTCGTGTTCGCCGTTCCTGCCGCGGGGGCTGCCGATGTGGTGCCGCCTTCGCTCGCCGCCTGCGCGCAGGTCGCCAACGATCGCGAGCGCCTGGCCTGCTACGACCTCGAGCTCGCGCGGCTGTCCGGCAACGCGCCTGCGGCGGCGCCGACGACGCCCGAGGATCTCTTTGGCGCCAGCAGCATCAAGCCGTCGCCGGTCGCGGCACCGGCAGTGGCGGCCACCAGCGCAGGGTCCGCCGCGGCGGCAGCCGCGCCGCAGCGCGAGGAACTCAACGAGATCACGGCCACGGTCAAGACCGTCACCACCCTCGGCGACGGCAAGCTGCGCATCGAGCTCGACAACGGCCAGGTGTGGCAGCAGATCTCGTCGGGCTCCGCCACCGTAAAGCCCGGCATGGAGGCGAAGGTGTCGCGCGCCTCGATGGGCTCGTTCATGCTCACGGCCACCGGGTCGAACCGCTCGCTGCGCGTGCGCCGGCTGCGCTGAGGCTGGCCGCGCGCTAGATCTGCCAGTCGGGCTTCGTGCCGCTGTGCGCGTCGATCGCGTCGAACAGCGCGGTCACGAGGCCCTGCTCCTCCAGCGTGAGCTCCGGGCGCCAGACGTCGAACAGCAGGATCACGCGCGTCTGGTCGCTGTCGTTCCAGGCCTCGTGCTCGATGGTGTCGTCGAACACCCAGGCCTTGCCCTCTTCCCACTCGCGAACGTCGTTGCCGACGCGGAAGCCGCAGCGCCCCGGCACGATCAACGGCAGGTGGCAGATCAGCCGCGTGTTGACGAGCCCGTGGTGCGGCGGGATGCGCGCGCCCGGCTTGAGCAGCGAGAACAGGATCGCCGGCGAACGCATGGGCACCCTGGCCAGCGGCAGGTCCCGTAGCACCTCGAGCGTGCGCGGGCAGCGCGCGGCATTTTCCGGCACGGGGTCGCCGTTCTTCCAGAGGTAGAACGCGCTCCAGGCCGGGTTGTTGAGCATGCCCATCTGCGCCTTGTACGGGCGGTTCGAGTCGCCCTGCACATAGGGCGCGAACGTGCCCGGCTGGTCGAGCACGCCCAGCAGCTCGTTGCGGATCTCGTCCGTGGCCGCCTCCAGCTGCGACAGCCAGGGAAACGCCTCGCGCTCGTAGAACTGGATCTGCGGCAGCGCGGGGAAGTAGTAGTACTTCGGTTCCTGCACGTAGATCTTCTTGCGGCCGAGCACGATGTCCAGCGACTGTGCAAAGCGCTGGCTCGAGGTCTTCGCGTCGAAGCCGCTGGCTGCCATGCGTTCGCCGATCCAGGACTTGTACTGTTCCGAGTAGGCCGCGCAGGCCTGCTGCACGCGCTTGAGTTCGCGCACCAGCCCGGGCGGCAACTGCTCGGCGGGCGGCGCCACCTTGAGCGCCGCGAGGTAGTAGGCGGACGCGGAGCGCGTGTCGCCGACGGCGGCGAAGAGATCGCCGCGCAGGATCAGCGCGGGCAGGTGGCGCGGCTCGACGGCCAGCAGCTGGTCGACGGCGGCGATCCTGCCGGCCTGGTCCTTGAGCAGCTCGCAGGCGCGCGCCAGGCCCAGCAGCGTGGGTCCGTCCTTGCGGCCCGCCGCCACCGCCTTCGAGAATTGCTCGCGTGCGCCCAGCGCATCGCCCCGGTCCAGGGCGGCGGCACCCGCCTTCACGTAGTCGTCGCTGAGGCTCATGGCTGTCCTTCGTATCGGTACTGCGCACAGTGGCCTTGCAGCAGGGCCGCAGGCATTATGAACGACAGCACCGATGTCGATAAGACGCGCGGCCCGCGCTGGAGCCCACGGCGATGAACGACGACACCAAGCAGGCGAACCAGGCCGCCGTGAGGGCGATGTCGGCCGGCGACCTGGCCACGGCCCAGGCGATCCTGGTGACGGCCGTGACCCGCGACCCCCGCAGCCTGACCAGCTGGCTCAACCTCGCGGCCGTGCGCCGCCAGCTCAACGACCTGAACGGCGCGTACGAGGCCCTGCGCCAGGCGCTCACGCTGGATCCGCGCAATTTTCCAGCCCTGCTCATGGTCGCCTCGCTGCTGGAGCGCGAGGGCAACGCCAAGGCCGCGGCAGCGGCCTACGGCATCGCGCTGGTGCAGGCGCCCCCGGACTCGATGCTCAATCCCGCGATGCTGGCCGCCGTGAACCGCGGGCGCGAGCTGCACCGCCGCCACACGGAGGAACTCGACGGCTTCATCCGCTCGAAGGTGGCGGACCACCGCAGCCAGTGCCCGCGCGTCGTCCAGCGCCGCATCGACACCTTCATCGCCACGACGCTGCGGACGAGCGAGCGCTACCAGCAGCAGCCCACCGACTACTACTTCCCGGGCCTGCCGCCGATCGAGTTCTTCGAGCGCGAGCAGTTCCCGTGGCTCGAGGAACTGGAGGCGGCCACGCCGGACGTGCAGCGTGAACTGGCCGCGATCCTCCAGGACGAGGGCGGCGATTTCTCGCCCTACGTGCACTACCAGGACCACCTGCCGCTGGACCAGTGGCGCGAGCTCAACAATTCGCCGCGCTGGACCGCGTTCCACTTCTACCACCTGGGCAAGCCCGTCCCGGAGCGCGTGCAGCGCGCGCCGCTGACTTTCGCGGCCGTGTCGCGCCTGCCGCAACCGGACGTGGCGCTGCGCTCGCCCGTCGCGCTGTTCTCGCGCCTGCTGCCGCACACGCGCATTCCGCCGCACCACGGCGTGGCCAATTTCCGGCTGCTCGTGCACCTGCCGCTGATCCTGCCGGGCCAGTGCTACTTCCGCGTGGGCGGCGAGACGCGCGAATGGCGCATGGGAGAGGCCTGGGTGTTCGACGACACCATCGAGCACGAGGCCTGGAACGACAGCGACCACACGCGCGTGATCATGATCTGCGACATCTGGAACCCGCATCTCTCGGAAGAAGAGCGCGAGGCCATCGCCAGGGTCATTGCCGCGAACGACGAGTACAACGGCACCGTGCCGGACGCCAACGCCTGAGCGCGGCCTGAAGGGAGACCATCGTGCTGTTCAAGATCAAGGGCCTGCTCAACCCGCAGGAAATCGCGCGCCTCGTGGCCCTGAGCCGCGAGCTGAAGTTCGTCGACGGCCAGGCGACCAACCCTGCCAACCGGACCAAGGACAACCTGCAGGCCGACAACACCGACCCGCGCTACGCTGAGTCCGTGCAGATCGTCGGCGCCGCGCTGGCGCGATCGCGCGACTTCAACGCCTTCGCGCTGCCGAAGCGCATCGCGCCGCCGCTGCTGTGCCGCTACGAGCCCGGCATGAAATACGGCGCGCACGCCGATGCGGCGATCATCAACCTGGCCGGCGCGCGCCTGCGTTCGGACCTCTCCTGCACGGTGTTCATCGCCGAGCCCTCGACCTACGAGGGCGGCGAGCTCGCGATCGGCCTGGGCAACCAGACGGTCCCGGTCAAGGGCGCGGCCGGTGATGCGATCATCTATCCGTCGACGACGCTGCACGAGGTCGTGCCCGTGCGCTCCGGGCAGCGGCTGGTGTCGATCACGTTCATCGAGAGCCTGATCCCCGACTACCACCAGCGCCTGCAGGTCTACGAGCTCAACGACGTCGCGGCCATCGAGGGCCCGACCATGAACTGGGAGAGCCGCGTGCGCCTGGACGTCGTGCGCCAGAACCTGCTCAGGATGTGGTCGCAGCCATAGCCGAGGCGAGTGCGGCATCGGCCGCCGCGATCCGCTCCAGGTACGCAAGGCCCCGCGCGATCTCCGCGGCATTCACGCGGCGGGACTCGCGCAGCGTGTCGGCACGCAGGGCCGGCGTGTAGGCGTGCTCGGGCGCCTTCGAGTACTGGCCCAGCACGGGGCTTCGTGCGAGCCGCGCAAGCAGGTCCGCGTCCGCGGGCAAACCGAAATGCGCGAGCACCCGGCCGAGCTGCGGCGCCACCTCGCCCAGCAGCGCGTCGAAATCCACGGCCAGCACGCGGCCGGGACACAGCCGCAGCGCGTCGTGCTGGCAGCAGGTCTCGGACAGCCAGCTCATGGCCGCCAGCTCGCCCAGCGACAGCGCATGCAGGGGCTGCAGCGGCACGGCCGTCCGGGCCTGCAGGCGGCGGATGCGCAGCGGCCCGTGGCCGCGCAGGTCCAGCGGCGAGTTGGCGCCGGCCAGCAGGGTCGCGAGGTAGGGCTCTGCGCGCAGGTTCAGGTAGACGGCGCGGCTGCCGGCCTGCCGGCCAAGCAGCAGCGGCGCCAGCCGCCCGGTGCTGCTCGTGGCCTTGACCACGACCGCGCGCGTGGCCTCGTAGCCGCGGCTCCACAGGCGCAGGAACAGGTCGAGCGCGCCCGCGAACTGCTGGTCGCTGAGCAGGGACTCCGGCTGGCCGAGCACGTCCTGCGCCTCGGCCAGGCTGCGCAGGGGCAGCGGCTCGCGCAGCGCCAGCACGCCGCCCGCCTCCTCCAGCAGTCGGCTCAGCAGCGTGGAGCCCACGTGCCCTGTGTGGAAAATGAAGTGCAGCGGCCGCGCGGCTTGCACGCGCTGCGCCGCCGCCGCGACGGCGTCGAGGCCCGCCCAGCCGCCCTTCGTGGTCGGGCCCAGGACGCGGTCATCGAGGAAGCTGGCCGACCTGTAGGCCGCGCCGTCGAACTGCAGCAGCAGCACCGCGCCGCGCACGAAGTCGACTTTATGCGCGTAGACGTCGGGAGTCGCCGGCAGCCGCGCGAGCAGCTGTTCGGCAAAGGGGACCTTCGGCGGGGTGCTCACGGATTGCTCTCCAGCCAGGCCGCCAGCGGCGCGAGCTGCTTTTCGTAGTTCCGCGCGCGCCCCGAGGATCGCTGGTACAGCGGCTCGCGCACCTGCCACACGCTCGCGGTCCGCACCGCGTTGCGGACCTCGTGGAAATCGAGGCAAGCATCGTTCCAGTCCAGCCCGCAGTGCGCGAGCAAGCGCTCGGTCGCGGGCCGCGGCTCGCGCACGAAGGCGTCGTAGTCGAAGTCGAGGATGTCGGCGCCGTACAGCGACTGCCAGTGCGCCATGAGCCGGCGGTACTGGGCGTAATAGTGGCCGATGTCCATGAGGTCGGTCGCGTAGGCCATGCCCTGGTCGAGGTGCAGGAAGAGCACCGACAGGCAGTTGTCCAGCGGCGCGCGCCGCGTGTGCACGATGCGCGCCCTCGGGAACATCGCCTTGATCAGGCCGATGTGCAGGAAATTGTCGGGCCGCTTGTCGGTGACGCGATCGGCTGCTGGAAACAGCGTCGTGAGGCGCTGCTGGTAGCGCGCCGCGAGCTTGCCCATCGCGGCAGGGCCCAGGCGTCCGAGGCTTGCCGGATACGGCGCAAGCTCGGCTTGTACCACGCCGGGAATGAAATCGATCTCGCCGCCGGCCGTGACGCGCGGATGCGCGGCCAGCACCTGTTCGACCAGCGTCGAGCCCGAACGGAACATGCCGCAAATGAACAGCGGTGTGGCCTCGGTGTCCGCGGCCAGTTCGCGGCAGCGCTGCGGCGTGAAGAATTCGATCAAGCCAGTGACCAGGCGCTCGTGGCACTCGCGATCGTAGCGCGCAGCGGCGGGCGCGCTCGCGCGGCTCTGGCGGTTGGCCTCCATATAGGCCACGAAGGCCTGTTCGTAGGCGCCGCAGGCATCGAGCAGCCTGCCCAGCGCGAAGCCAAGGCTGGCCGCATCGGCGGTCGCGAGGCCGGGCCGCGCCAGCGCGGCGCGCAGGCGCAGCACCAGCGCGTCGTCAGCGCCGCTTACGCGCGCGAGGCCGGCGAGGCGCGCGAGCGCCTCGGCGTGAGCGGGATCGATGGCGAGGATGCGTTCGTAGCAGGTCGCCGCCGCCTCGCGCCTGCCGCGGTCTTCCTGCAGGTTGCCCAGGTTCAGCAGCGCGGGCAGGTACCGCGTGTTCAGCCTGAGCGCGGCCTGCAGTTCGCGCTCGGCTGCGTCGGGCTGCTGCAGGCCGTCCGCGTAGATGACGCCGCGGTTGAGGTGCACTTCCTCGGGCGTGCCGACACCACGCGCAAGGGCCTGCTGATAGGCCGCGAGTGCGGGCTCGAAGCGGCCCAGTTGCCGCAGCAGCAGGCCGAGGTTGTACCAGCAGTCCGGCAGGTCGGCGTGGACCGCGAGCAGCCGCTGGTAGGCGGCGACGGCTTCGGCCGCCTTGCCGGCCTGCTGCAGCGCCCAGGCCTGGCGATAGAGTGCTTCGGGATTCGGGCGCATGGGTGGATGTTACCCGGCGCCGGCACAAAAAAAAGCGGCGGTCCCGGAGGACCGCCGCCAATGATCACGATACTTGCTGTTCTGTCAGGCGTGCTTAGAAGGCGATCTTCGCGCGCACGAAGATGTACCGGCCCAGCGCGTCATACACCTGCGGGTAGGTGTTGCCGTTGCCGGTCGTGCCCACGCTGGCGTTGATCGACGGATCGTTGTCGAGGATGTTGTTGATGCCCAACACGATCGACGACTTCTCCGTGACGTTCCAGGTGCCCGACAGGTCGAAGTAGCTTTCCGCCGCGAAGTTCTGGTCGATGCGGTTGGTCAGCGTGCCGTCGGCGTTGTACTTCTGGCCATAGCCGGAAACCGAGCCGTAGTAGCGCCAGGCCAGCGAGACGTTGATGTCCCACGGGGTCTGCCAGTCCATACGGGCCTGGTGACGCCATTCCGGATTCGGCGTGCCGCAGACCGACGCGAAGTAACCGACGCAGTCGTACGGGTCGATGCCCGGGCCCGGCTCGGTGATCAGCTCGTCGAGGTAGGTGCCCGTCAGGTTGAACGCCAGCGAGCCGGCCTTGCCGATCTCGAGGCCGCTGTAGTTCAGGTTGACGTCGATGCCGGTGGTCTCGAGCGCGCCGATGTTGATGTTGAGGTCAACAACGTTGCCGTCACCCACCCACAGCGTGCCGTTGGCCGCGTTGCGCTCGATGCGGCCGCAAGCCGCCGCGTCGCCCTGGCCGTAGCAGGCATTGAGGGTGTTCTCGGCGCCGAAGGTCGAGATCGTGTCCTCGATGCGGATGTTGAACCAGTCGATCGACGCGGTGAAGCCTTCGAAGAACGTCGGCGTGAACACGAAGCCGAAGGACACGGTGTCCGAGGTCTCCGGGCTGAGGGCCGGGTTGCCGCCCTGCAGGAAGTTGTACTGACCGGCCGGGCTGTCCAGCGCGCTCGAGCCAAGGTTCGCAGTCGGTACGCCGGTGGCCTGGCAGGCCTGCGCCAGCGCCGTCGGAAGGACCGCGTTGACCAGCGGATTGTCGTTCTCAGGATCCGGCGTGTTCAGGTTCCAGCCGCACGGGTCACCGTCCAGGTCGAACAGGTTGAAGCCCTGCGCGGTGAACAGCTCGATGATGTTCGCCGCACGGACCGCGCGCTGGTAGCTGGCACGGAAGCGGAAGTCCGCCGTCGGGGCCCAGTCACCACCAAACTTGTAGGTGTTGGTCGTGAAGTCGCCGTAATCCGAATAGCGGTACGCGGCGTCGAGGCCGAGCTGCTCGGCCCAGGGCTGGCCCTGCATGATCGGCAGGCGGCCTTCGAAGAACAGTTCCTTGACCTGCGTCGAACCCTCGATACCGATCTGCGCGCCGCCGGTGCCCGACAGGGCAGCGGTGGCCAGCAGGGCGTCGGTCTCGTTGGTCAGGTAGTCGCGGCGATACTCGGCGCCGAACACAACCTGCACGCCGTCCGTTGCACCCGGGAGCTTCCAGCCATAGCCGGCGAGGTCGCCAGCCACGGTGCCGTTGTAGATTTCCTGCGTGACGTAGCCGGTCTGGATGCCGGGGGCCTGCAGGTAGTCCAGCGCGCCCTGGGTGACACCGCCGATCTGGAACACGTTGTAGGGCACGCAGTTCGGGTCGCTGCCGTCGACGACCGAGCGGCAGGTCGGCACGCCGCCGACGCTGACGACGTCAACGGCGCGCTTGAGGCGGTCGATGACGAAGTAGTTGAGGGTCATCTGGTCGTTGGTGACGCTCGAGTACTGCATCGAGACGTCGTAGTTCCACACGTCGTCGATCGCACCGCGGACGCCGGCGACCGCGCGCCAGGACACGTTGTGGAACGACTGCTGGCGACCGCCGCCTTCGACGTTACGACGGCCGATGTACAGCGGCACGCTGGAGGGCATGCCCTCGCCACCATCGACGCAGCCGATGGTCGTGAGCTGCTGGGCCGACAGCATCGGGTTGTCGCAGTTGATGGTCGAGGTGTCGAAGAACGCGCCGCCCGGGGCGATCTGCGCGATCGACTTGTAGTCCGTGAACATCGCCTGCGCGTAGACGTCGGCGTGCTCGTTGAACTCGTAGTGACCGTTCACGCCCAGGCTGTAACGGCGCTCGGGACGCAGGTAGTGGTTCACGGGACCGAAGTTGTACTGGTCCAGCGAGCTGCTGAACGGACGGAACGTGTTGCCGCTTCCGGCCGAGTTGACCGTGTAGTTGGTGACGAAGTTCTGGGTGAACGTGCCGGGATAGGCCGTGCCCGAACCGCCGCAGCGGAACTGGCCGACGGTGTTGGCCGCCAGCGAGCAGGCCGAGAAGTCACGGTCGCGCTGCAGGACCTGGTCGATGTCGATCGCGGTGGCGGAGAAGGTCATGTTGCCCTTTCCGTCGCCCGAGCTCACGCCCATCATCACCGAGAATTCCTTGCCGAAGCCGTCGGTGACGTTGTCGTCCGGCAGCTGGAACTGCGACGGGTTCGTCGCAGCGCGCGTTGCGATCACGTCACGCAGCTTCGGGTTGCCCGGGCCGCCGAAATCGTTGTTGTGCTGGTAGAAGGAATACTGGCCCGAGACTTCGACGCCCTCGTAGTCCTTCTTCATGATGAAGTTCACGACGCCGGCGAGGGCGTCCGAACCGTAGACCGCCGAGGCGCCGCCGGTGAGCACTTCGACGCGCTCGACCATCTGGGCCGGGATCTGGTTCAAGTCGGCTGCGGACTGACCGACGCCGCCGTAAGGCATGCGACGACCGTCGACGAGCACGAGGGTGCGGGCCGAGCCGAGACCACGCAGGTTGACCGTGGCGGTACCGCTCGCGCCGTTGGCGACGGTCGCGTTCTGCGCGGCAAACGCCTGCGGCAGCTGGTTGACCAGGTCTTCAACGCGCGTGACGCCCTGGCGGGTGACGTCTTCAGACGTGACGCTGGTGACGGGAGCGGTCGTCTCGAGGTTCGCGGAACGAATGCGCGAACCGGTGACGACGATCTCGAGTTCCTCGTTGACGTCCTGTGCGAACGCGGGCATCGCGATGCCCGTGGCAGAGATGGCAGCGCTCATCATGAGCGCTTGACGAACCGCCTGTGCGACTCGGCTGGTGCTTTCCATTGTGCAGATCCTCCCGGGAACGGTGGTGCCGTTCTATTGGCTGGCAAATTGCAGTTGGGACGCGATCGCGATGCCTGTGTGGCGTGCGAAGCACTCAACTGACGGTTTTTGAAGCAGCGGCGATGATATCAGTAAACACAACCGTAACAAGTACTGTTGTGAAATTCCAACAAGAGGGTGTTTTGGCCCCGTCTCGCTACCGCGGATGTGGCGCGCAGGACACATGTGTATACAATCGCCGGCGATACGTACCGACCACATCCACGCGCCATCGTGGTCAGCCGGCAACAACAGAGCCACAGGACAGGGGTCACCCTGGTCCCCTATGCTTCAGGGATGCCCCCACTCTCCTTCGATCAGGCCCTGTCACGGGGTATCGCCGCCCACCAGGCCGGGCGCTTCGACGACGCGGCAGCGTCCTACCGGCAGGCGCTGGCCCTGGCGCCCGACGATGCCGAGGCCCAGAGCCTGCTGGGCCTGGCCCTGGCCCAGGGTGGCGCTCCCCAGGACGCCCTGCCCTGGCTCAGGCAGGCGGTGGCCCGCGAACCCCGGGAATCCGGATTCCGGCTGAACCTCGCCGAGGGCCTCGAGCGGACGGGCGACGCCGCGGGCGCGCTCGCGGAACTCCGGCGCGTGCTTGCCGAGGCGCCGGGCCACCCCCGGGCGGCAGCCCACGCGGCGCGCATCGCCACGGCGCTCAGCGACTGGGCCGGCCTCGAGGCCATCGCCAGCGGCTGGACGCGGGCCAGCCCCGGCCATCCCGAGGCCTGGCGCCAGCTCGCGCGCGCGGCTTTCGAGAGTGGCTTCCCGCGGCGGGCCATGGAGGCCTTCGCGAGGCTGCTGCCCCTGAGCGGTCGCCAGCCCGCGGACCTCGCCGCCTACGCCGGCCTGTGCCTGCACGCGCTGGACCTCGACGCGGCCGAGATTGCCCTCGAGGCAGCCGCTGCCGCCGATCCCGACCAGCCCGACCTGCTCGCGCGCCAGGGCCTGCTGCACCTCTATCACGGCCGTTTCGAGCAGGCCGAGGCCTGCTGTCGCCGCTGCCTGGCGCTGGACCCGGAGAACGTCGCTGCCTTCACGACCCTGAGCCGTGTCCTGGGTGGCGCCCTCGACCCTGCCAGCCAGGCGACGCTCGCCCGCGTGGCCAGAGATCCAGCGCGCCCCTTCGATCACCGTATCCCGGCCGCTTTCGCCGTCGCCCATGCCCACGACGCGCGCGGCGAGATCGACCAGGCGTTCGCGGCCTACCAGGGCGCCCACGCGCTGGCGCTGGAGCGCGACAGGCTCGAGGGTCGCCGCTTCGATGTCGCCGCGGAGTCCAGGCGCGCGGCGCGCCTGCGTGCCCAGTTGCCGCCGCAGCCGGACGCGATCGCGCCGGCCGCAACGAAACCGCGCTTCGTGTTCATCGTCGGCATGCCCCGCTCCGGCACGACCCTGGTCGAGAGCCTGTTCGGCGCGCACTCGCGCGTCTGGGCCGGCGGCGAGAGGCCCGCGATGCGCCAGGTCCTGCGCGCCTGGCTAGCGCTCGACGCGGCGGGCCGCGAAGCGGACCCCGCCACGCTGGCAGCCTGGGCCGAGGCCTGCCGGCACGACCTTCCCGACATCCACGGCGCCGAGGTCGTCACCGACAAGCACCCGCTGAACTTCGAGGCCGCGGGCCTGATCGCGCGCCTGTTCCCGGATGCGCTGATCCTGAACCTGCGCCGCAATCCGCTGGAGACCGGCCTGTCGATCTACCGGCAGGAGTTCAGCAAGCACTGGAGTTTCGCGCATCGCCTGGAGGACATCGGCCGGTTCTACGGCCAGTACGCGCGCCTCGCCGCGCACTGGGAGCGCGTGCTGCCGGGCCGCTTCGTCACGATCCAGTACGAGGCGCTCGCCGGCGACTTCGCCACGCAAGCTCCCGTGCTGCTGGCGCGCGCCGGCCTCGACTGGGAGCCCGGCTGCGCCCAGTTCCAGAGCGCCCGGCGCGCGATCGCGACCTTCAGCACGGTCCAGGCGCGCGAACCCGTCGCCAACCGCAACGGCCGCGCCGCGCGCTACGCCGGCCACCTCGCACCGCTGGTCGCCAGCCTCGAGGCCGAAGGCATCGACCTGGACACGGGCGCACTGAGGGAGGACCGGGTTGGCGGCGAGGCGGCACTGGTGCAGGATTGAGCCCATGAACACCCTGCATCGACGCGCGGCGCTGAGCCGCCCGGCACGCGCAGTGCTGGTCACCGCCCTGGCGGCCCTGATCACGGCCTGCGGCGGGGGTGGCGGTGGCTCCAGCGGCGGTTCCGTCACGCCGCCCGCGACCAGCTGCACCGCCACCGCGCGCAAGCAATGGACGCTCGACGTCATGCGCGAGTGGTACCTGTACCCCGAGCTGCTGCCGGCCACGGTCAACCTCGACCTCTATGCGGGCCCGCAGGAACTCATCGACGCGCTGACCGCCACCGCACGCGCGCAGGGCAAGGACCGCTACTTCAGCTATCTCACCTCGATCGTCGAGGAGAACGCCTACTACGCCTCGGGCTCCACGGCGGGCTTCGGCATCCGGCTGCGCTACGACACGGTCAACCGCAAGCTGTTCGTGATGGAGTCCTTCGAGGGCGCGCCCGCGCTGAACGCGGGCATCGACCGCGGCGACGAGATCGTCTCCATCGGCACCAGCGCAGCGGACGACCGGCTGGTGTCCGATCTCTACGCGAGCGGCGGCTCGGCAGCCGTGGCCGACGCGCTCGGCCCGAGCACCGCGGGCGTGTCGCGATACCTGGAGGTCTCGCGCAACGCCGTCACGCGCGGCGTGACGCTGACCAAGACCGACTACTCGCTGACGCCGGTGTCGAGCCGCTACGGCGCGCGCATCATCGACGACGGCGGCCGGCGCGTCGGCTACCTCAACCTGCGCACCTTCATCTCGACGGCCGACGCGCGCCTGCGCGAGGAATTCCTGAAGTTCCGCAACGCGGGCATCAGCGAGTTCATCATCGACCTGCGCTACAACGGTGGCGGCCTGGTCTCGATCGGCCAGCTCATGGGCGACCTGCTCGGCGGCAACCGCTCGTCGGGCCAGATCTTCTCGCAGATCACCTACCGGCCGGAGAAGTCCTCCAACAACTCGACGAAGTA
>JADZCS010000093.1 GCA_020851435.1 Gammaproteobacteria bacterium
ATCAGAATTCCCCTGTCGGCATCCAGCGCAGGCGCGCGGCCGCGCGGCGGATCCTCGCAGCCGCTCACCTTGATCGGGTTGCCGGCCGCAACCATGCCGTCGGTCTCGATCAGCATGCGTCGCGCCGCGACCTGCGGATCCCTGAGCAGGTCGGCGATCGTGCGCACGGGACCGCAGGGAATGCCCAGTGCCGAGAGCTTGCCGTCCCAGTAGTCCGTGCTGCGACGCGAAGTCACCGCCTCGATCGCGAGCTTGAGTTCGGCGTGGTGGGTCACCCGGTCCGCCATGGTCTGGAAGCGCGGGTCGGGCTCGAGCGCGAGCAGGTCGAGCGCCTGCAGCACGGCCTTGTACTGGGCTTCGGTGACCGCGCCGATGACGATCCAGCCGTCCTGCGTGCGGAAGGCATCCGTCGGGGCGGCGGTCGGGAACCGGGCCCCGAGGCGGCGCGGCGGGTCGCCTGCCGCCACGCGCGGCAGGGCGTGTTCGAGCATTGCCACCATGCTGTCGAGCATCGCGACGTCGACCCTGCGCGCCTGCCCGCCGGCGTTCCGGTCCTGCAGGGCCGCGAGGATGCCCACGGTGGTGAACAGGCCCGCCGCGATGTCGACGATCGAGGTGCCGACGCGGGCCGGCCCGCCGTCCTCGGCGCCGGTCACGCTCATGAGCCCGCTCATGGCCTGGATGATGAGGTCGTAGGCCGCGCGCTTCGCGTAGGGCCCGTCCTGGCCGAAGCCCGAGATCGTCGCATGCACGAGCCGGGGCCAGCGCGCTGCCAGACTCTCTGCGGCGAAACCCAGCCTTGCCAGAACCCCGGGCCGGAAGTTGTCGAGCAGCACGTCGGCACCGTCGAGCAGGCGCTCGAACACTGCGCGATCGGCCTCGAGCTTCAGGTCCAGCGCGATGCTCTGCTTGCCGCGGTTGACGGCGTTGAAGTAGGCGGAGCGGCCGTCGACCATGGGCGCGAAGCGGCGCGAGTCGTCGCCGGCGCCCGGCGGTTCGACCTTGATGACGCGCGCGCCGAGGTCCGCGAGCAGCAGCGAGCAATAGGGGCCGGACAGGACGCGGCTGAGGTCGACGACGGTGATGCCGTGCAGGGGGCCGCGCCGGGGCGCGTTCGTTGTCTCGGTCATGGTCGCTCCAGGGCGCCAGCGCCTTCGTGGCGCTTGCGGGCCACGAGTGTGCCTGAGCGCGGCAACCGCCGCGAGACGAGCTACTTGCTCAATACATCGATGCGGCACGCACCAGCGCGGGAACGCCGCTCAGGCGGCTCGCATCCCGCGCCAGCGCGTGCTCCGCCCGCGTTGCGTGCCGGCGGTCCCAGTCAAGCAACAGCGGGTTCATCCGGTTGCGGTAGAAGCCGGGCGCCAGGTAGACCAGCAGCATGCTGGTCACGTAGCCGAAAGGCAGGGCCGGCGCCTCCGGCATCGAGCGAAGTCGCCAGTACGGCGCGCCGCCATCGGCGTGGTGGTGCGAGTGGCGCGCGAGGTTGAACAGCAGCGCGTTGGACAGGCTCTTGTTGGAATTCCAGGAATGCCGCGGCTTGACCGGCGTGCCCGGCTCGCGCACGAGGCCGTAGTGCTCGAAGTAATTGACGGCCTCGAGCACGGTCCGGCCGAACAGCGCCGCGACCGCGAACCCCGCGAGGCCGCGCCCGCCTGCCGCCAGCGTGAAGCCGGCCGCGATCGCGCCGGTCATGAGCCAGCCGCGCAGCATGAGGTTGTGGCGGCTCCACAGCGGCAGGCCGCGCCTTGCCAGCCTGGCGGACTCCAGTTTCCAGGCGCTGCGCGTCTGGCCGGGAATCGAACGCAGCAGGAAGGCGTAGAAGTTCTCGCCGCGACGCGCGGTGGCCGGGTCCTCGCGCGTGGCGAGCCGCGCGTGATGGCCGTAGACATGCTCGATCGAGAACTCGGCGTCCGCGGTGAATGCGAGCAACCAGCGTCCCACCGCCAGCGCCCGCGGGTCGCGCACGCGGTGGGTGAGTTCGTGGCCGACGTTCGTGCCCAGCGAGGCGTACAGCAGCCCGAGTGAAATCGCCCCGCCCAGGTAACCCGTCAGGCTGGTGGCGCTGCTCGTCGCCAGCATCCAGGCGTAGGCCGCCGAAGCCGCGAGCATCACCGGGAGCGCGAGGTAGAGCAGTGCATCGAGGACGCGCGGGTGGCGGTAGTCCGGCTCGGAGAGGTCGTCACCCAGGAAGTGCTCGCCAGGCACCAGCAGCAGGTAGATCGTGATCGCGCCCAGCCACATCCACGGGCCGCCCATCAATATGCCCGCGGTGGTCACCGCCGCGATCGGGTAGGCGGCCAGGAATCGCGCGTAAGCGAACATCGGCGCACCTCGCATCCTGCAGGTGCAAGGATTAGTACATTTGTTCTACGATAGAGTCAAGCCATGCCCCACACACTCATCCAGGCCAGTCCACCGCCCACGGGTACGCGCGCACGCATTGCGGCAGCCGCGCTCGAGCTGTTCAACGTGCAGGGTGCGCACGCCGTGTCGACGCGCCACGTCGCGGAATCCCTGGGCATCAGCCCCGGCAACCTGTACTACCACTTCGGCAACAAGGAAGAGATCGTCAGCGAGCTCTGCGCCGAGATCGAGGCCGATCTCGCGCGCCTGCTCGAGCCGCCCGCTGGCCGGCCCGCCGAGTTCGCGCAGCTGCTGGGGTACGTCGACGGCGTGTTCGCGCACCTGTGGCGCTACCGCTTCTTCTATCGCGACCTGCCGACGCTCCTGCCCAGCGTCCCGGGACTGCGCGAGCGCTACCGCGCGATGGCCGGGCGCGTCGGCGAGTCGGCGCGGCGCATCTATGCATCGATGGTGGAGGCCGACTGGATGCGCGCCAGCGACGAGGAGCTGGACATGCTCGCGACCAATGGCTGGCTGGTGCTGACGCAGTGGCTGCCCCACCAGCAGATGCGCCACGCATCCCCGGGCATCACGGCTGCGGACGTCAACGCAGGCATCCGTCACTTCGCGGCCCTGTCCCGGGCCTATCTCAAGCCGCGACCCCGCGCGGAACTCGACGCGCTGCTTGCGCGCTACCGGTAGAGTCGCGAGATCTCTCGCATCCGGCCCTCGATCCAGTCCTGGGCCTCGGCGTTGATCTCGCGGGGATCGCGCCCGGTGGCCTCGATCGGCGGCCCGACGATCACGCGAATGGTGCCACGACGCTTGAGCAGGCCGCGCCGCGGCCAGAAATCGCCGGCGTTGTGCGCGACCGGCACGAGCTTCGCTCCGGACTTCGAGGCGAGCAGTGCACCGCTGATGCCGTACCTGCGCGTCTGCCCCGGCAGCACCCGCGTGCCCTCGGGGAATATCAGCACCCAGAGGCCCTCGCGCAGGCGTTCGATGCCCTGCTCGACCACCTGGTTCACGGCACGATGCCCGGCACCGCGGTTGATCGCGATGGGCTTGAGTCGGCCCACGGCCCAGCCGAGGAAGGGAATCCACATGATCTCGTGCTTGAGCACCCAGGCCTGCGGCGGGAACACCAGCATCTGCGTCATGGTCTCCCAGGTCGAGGAATGCTTCCAGAACGAGATGTGGGCACCCTCGCGCGGGATGTTTTCAACGCCTTCCACCACGTAGTCGAGCCCGCAAAACGTCCGGCACGCCCACAGCATGGTGCGCGCCCAGCCCCTGGCGGTGGCGTGGCGGTACTCCATCGGGAAAAGGCCACTCACGATCACCGCCACCGTGAACACGAAGGTCCCGACGAACAGGAACACCGTGAGCAGCAGCGAGCGGATCCACTGCATGGTAGCTCCGTCAGCCCGGCAGTCGCGTGAGGTCGGCGGTGTGCAGGAACAGCGCCTGGACCCCGGCGAGCAGCGCGAGGCGGTTGGCTCGAATGTCGGGATCCTCGTCCATGACCATCACGCCGTCGAAGAACCCGTCTACCGCCGGCCGCAGCGATGCCAGCCGGCGCAGCGCGCCTTCGTAACGGCGCTGGCCCAGTTCGACCTCGACACCACCACGCAGCGCCTCCACCTCGTCATGCAGGCGTTGCTCCGCGACGTGCGTGAGCCGCGCCGGGTCGACCGCACCGAACGACTCGAGGCCGCTCTTGCGCAGAATGTTGGCGATGCGCTTGTTGGCGCTCGCAAGGCTGGCGGCATCGGGCAGCGACAGGAACGCGGCCAGCGCCTTGAGGCGGGAATCGAAGTCGAGCGGCGAGCCCGGCCGCTTGGCCAGCACGGCGTCGAACATCTCGGTGGTGAAAGCCCCGCCGTCGGTCGTGGGACGCTCGAGGTAATAGGCGCGCAGCCTTTCCATCACGTAGTCGTAGACGTCGCCCGCGACCTGCGCCGCGGCAGGCAATACGGCCGGCTTCTTGTCCGTGGCTGCCGCAGCGATGCGCTCGATGTCGGCCTGCACGCCACGCAGCGCGGTGGCGACGAGCGCGGTGAGATCCAGCTCGAGTCGGTTCTCGATGATGATGCGCAGCATGCCCAGCGCCGCACGCCGCAGCGCAAACGGATCGCGCGTGCCCGAAGGCTTCTGGCCGATGGCGAAGATCCCGACCAGTGTGTCGAGCTTGTCCGCAAGCGCGAGCGCGAGGCCCACGCCGGTCGCCGGCAGCGCGTCGCCCGCGAAGCGCGGCCGGTACTGTTCCTCCATGGCCGTGGCCACGTCGGCGGCTTCGCCGTCGAGCCGAGCGTAATAGGAACCCATGAGGCCCTGCAGCTCGGGGAACTCGCCGACCATGTTGGTGAGCAGGTCGCACTTCGAGATCTGCGCGGCACGGGTCGCCTCGCCCGCGTCGGCGCCGATCTGTGCGGCGATGCTGGCGGCCAGCGGCGCCACGCGCGCGGTCTTGTCGTAGAGCGAACCCAGCTGTGCCTGGAACGTGACGCTGCGCAGCGTCTCGCGCCGCGCCGCGAGCGTCTGCTGGCGGTCGGTGGCGAAGAAGAACGCGGAGTCGGCGAGACGCGGCCGGACGACGCGCTCGTTACCGATGCGCACCTGCTCCGGGTCGCGGCTCTGGATGTTGGCGACGGCAATGAAATTGGGCATCAGCCGTCCGGCAGCGTCGCGCACGGGGAAGTAGCGCTGGTGATCCTGGATGGTCGAGATCAGCACTTCGGGCGGCAGATCGAGGAAGCGTTCCTCGATGCGTCCCGCGACGGGTGCGGGCCATTCCACGAGCGCAGTCACCTCGTCGAGCAGCGCGTCGCTGATGACGGCCTCGCCACCGACCGACTGCGCTGCTGCGATGACGCCGGCGCGGATGCGCTCGCGTCGCACGTCGATGTCGGCAACCACGAAACCCTTGTCGAGCAGGCGCTTCGCCCAGCTCCCGGGCGAAGAAACCTTGATGCCGCCGGGCGCATGGAAGCGGTGGCCGCGCGTGACGTTGCCTGCGGTGATGCCCAGCAGCGTGCAGGGCACGACCTCGTTGCCGAACAGCATGACCAGCCAGTGCACGGGCCGCACGAACTGCGCCTCGCCGGCGCCCCAGCGCATGCGCCGCGCGACCGGCAGCGCGTCGAGCGACTGCTGCACGATGCCAGGCAGCAGCATGGTGGTGGCGGCACCGGGCTTCGTGCCGGAGTGGAACAGGAACTCGCCCTTGGCCTCCTGCACGCGACCGAGATCCGCCAGGGCGACGCCGCAGGAATCGGCGAAAGCCTGGCCGGCGCGCGTCGGATTGCCGGCGGAATCGAAGGCTGCGGAGACCGGAGGCCCGCGACGCTTGATCTCCTGGTCTGGCTGGCTCTCGGCGAGGCGCCTGACGATGACTGCGAGGCGTCGCGGCGTGGCGTAGGCCTTGACCTCGCCATGCTTGATCGACGCGGCGTCGAGTCCCTGCGCGATACCCGCGCGGAACGCCTCCGCAAGGTCCAGCAGGCTCTTGGGCGGCAGCTCTTCGGTGCCCACCTCTACCAGGAAGTCGCGGGTGCTCATGGCGTCGCCTCGCTGGAGGGTGCCGCAATCACCGTTGCGTGGTGGGCGGAGGGTGCCGCTGGCGATGTTGCGTGGTGGGCGGAGGGGTCAGACGGTGCCGCGATCACCGTTGCGTGGTGGGCGGAGGG
>JADZCS010000094.1 GCA_020851435.1 Gammaproteobacteria bacterium
CTTCAACGGCCAGCGGATGGTGAACGGCTGGAGGAATTCCGGGTTGCCGTGGACATACAAGCCCGATCCGGCCCGCATGGTGCTCCCAACGGAACGGTAGGCCATGAGCCTGGGAGAGATAAAATGATGGGTATTCGCTCGCTCACGATCGCCAGTGTCTTTATTGCCCTTGGCATGCCAGTTCTAGCGTGGGGCCAGGCGGCACCCAAGGCTCAGCAGCCGACAGCGTCCAGGCAGACTGAGGCTACTACACGCATGGCAAAGCTCGGCTACCGGGCGCCGACCAGCGCCGTGGAGCCTGCTCAACTGGTGCTCGTCGACTATCTGTCCGATGGCAAGGTCGCCGTAGTCACCCTGAACCGACCTCAGGCCGACAACGCGATCACGACCGAACTGGCGGCGCAGATGATCGAAGCGCTGGAGTCGATCGCTGCTCGAGTCTCGATTCGGGTCGTGATCCTCACGGGAGCCGGAGATCGCGCATTCTCGGTCGGTGGCGACCTGTACCAGCGCAAGGAGATGACGAAGGAACAGTGGCTGCGCCAACGGCAGGTTTTTGACCGGCTCATCTACACGATACGTCAGTTCCGCCGGCCGATCATCGCTGCCGTCGATGGAATGGCATACGGTGGTGGCTGCGAGATCGCCATCAGCACGGACTTCATCATCGCATCCGACAATTCTGCCTTCAGCCAGCCGGAAGCGATCGTTGGGCTGTCTGCCGGCGGCGGCGCGCCGATTTATCTGCCGCGTCTGCTTCCACCGGGAAAGGCGATGCAGATGCTGATGACCGGGGAATCGATCAGCGCCCAGGAGGCGTTCCGACTGGGCATGGTCAACGAAGTCTACCCGCGGGCGGAACTCATGCCCGCAGTGCTGCGTATCGCGAACACCATCGCCAGCAACTCGCCGACGGCGGTCCAGGCGGTCAAGCGTGCGGTCGTCATGGGGGCGGGAGAGCCCATCGAGCAGGCCGGTGCGATCATGATGGAATCGCACTGGCGCTCAGTAGTAAATCCGGACCGCGTGGAGGGGAGCCGGGCTTTTCACGAGGGCCGCGAGCCGAAATTCCAGGACCCTGACTATTGAGCATGACCACGGTCGGGTCGGTTGCAGCCGGGGTTAGACTCTAAACCGTTCGGCTACTCAAAGGCGGGGGACGTCGGGCGCCGGAAGCACTGGCGGCAGTACCGGCAGCAGGCCCGGCGACGTACCATACGCTTCCGCCGCAACCCATGGGAACGCATGGAATATCGACTGCTCGGCAATACCGACCTTCGCGTCAGTACCGTGGGTTTCGGCGCCTGGCAGCTCGGCAACGCGGCCTGGAACGGGCCTGACGAGGCCACGTCCGTCGAGCTCGTGCACGCCGCGCTTGATGCGGGCTGCAATTTCTTCGACACCGCACCCGACTATGGCAGCGGAGCCAGCGAGCGGATCCTGGGCAAGGCCCTGCAGGGGCGGCGCGGACAGGTCGTGCTCTGCACGAAGTACGGCCACGCAGACCCGCGGCAGGCGGATTTCTCGGCGGGCGGGACTGCGGCCTGCGCTCGAAGCCAGCCTGCGCCGCCTGCAGACGGACCACGTGGACCTGCTGGACGCCGCGAGAGCCGCCGACCTCTACGCCGAACTCGAGGCGCTGCGCCGCGAGGGCACGCTCGGGTTGTTCGGCGCGTCGATCGACAGCAGCGAGGAGTTGCGCACGCTTGCCCTGTCCACCTCTAGCGGCGCCGCAGAAGTGCTGTTCAACGCCTTCCACCAGGACGCAGGCCGGGCTTTCGGCGAGGCTGCCGGCCGTGGCCTGGGACTGATCTGCCGCCTGGCATGTTGCTGCCCCAGGCGGCGTTGGCGTTCGTGTTGGCCCACCGCGAGATCGCGACGGTGATTCCGGGCGCCAGGAGCCGCGCCCAGCTGCAGGCCAATCTGGCCGCTGCGTCGCAGCCCATGCAGGCGGACCTGGTCGCGGCGATCCGTGCGCTGTGGCAGGCGGAACTGGCCGACGACCCGCTGCCCTGGTGAGCGGCTCGAGCTCCACGCCGCTGTCGACACCTTGCCGCCGCCAGCGCACACTCCGTCGAAACTTGGGGGAGCTGGCAATGGCGCCCGAGTGAGCCGCAAGTTCATGGCCCAACCCAGGCGAGTCCCGTGCCCCGAACCCTTAACCCCGTGTCCGACGTTTCCCCCTCCGGCACCCTGACGCTCCGCGAGAAGATCGCCTACGGCCTCGGCGACACCGCCTCGAACTTTTTCTTCCAGGCGTTCAACATCTTCCTCGCCTACTACTACACCGACGTCGTCGGCATCAAGAACTCCGCCGCCGTCGGCACGCTGCTCGGCACCGTCCCGATCCTGGTCGCCCTGCTGAACCCGGTAATCGGCGTGCTCGCCGACCGGACCAATTCCCGCTGGGGCAAGTTCCGCCCGTGGATCCTCTGGGGCGCGCTGCCCTATGGCGTTCTCGGTTACGTGATGTTCGCCAACCCCGACTTCTCGCCGGACGGCAAGCTCCTCTTCGCCTACGCCACCTACACGCTCATGCTCGTCGCCTATGCGGCGATCAACACGCCCTATTCGGCGCTGATGGGGGTCATGTCGTCCTCCTCCGAGGACCGCACCTCCCTGTCCACGTACCGCTTCGCCTGCGCCTTCCTTGGCGCGCTGCTCATCGGCTGGCTGGTGCCGATCCTCAGCGAGTATTTCGCGACCGTCGCCGGCAGCAAGGCCGGAGGCTTCCGCTACACGATGGCCATCTTTGCCGTCGTTTCGGTCGTCATGTTCCTCTACACGTTCTTCAACACCCGCGAGCGCGTGGCCCCGCCAGCCGACCAGCAGTCCGCGCTGGGCGAGGACCTCCGCAACCTGTTCCGCAACGGGCCGTGGCTCGTGCTGTTCGTTGCCGGCTTCCTCACGCTGGCCAACACCGGCCTGCGCAGCGGCTCCGGCGTGTACTACTTCAAGTACGTCGTCGGCGACTTCGCCGGCCTCGGAAGCTTCAACTTCTTTGGCTTTCTCGCCTTCATCTGCGGCGCGCTCAGCACGAAGATATTCACGCGCTTCACCTCACGGCGAAAGCTCATGATCGGCCTGACGATCCTGAACGCGCTCGGCCTGAGCTCCTTCTATTTCGTCGATCCGCATAACCTCCCGCTGCTCTACGCGCTCAACATCTTCATCTCGTTCGTCGCCGGGCCCACCCCGGCCATCGTGTGGTCCATGTACGCCGACACTGCCGACTACGGGGAGTGGAAGTTCGGCCGCCGCAGCACGGGCCTGGTGTTCTCCGCGACGGTCTTCATCCAGAAGGTCGGCCTCGCCATCGGCAGCGCGATGATCGGCTGGCTGCTCGGCTACTACGGCTACGTCGCGGAGGCCGAGCAGTCGGCGCGCGCGCTCCACGGCATCACGCTGCTCTTCAGCGTGCTCCCGGCCTGCTTCGCTCTCGCCAGCGGCCTTGCCATCTTTTTCTACCGCCTCGAGGAGGCGGACGTGAAGAAGATCGAGGTCGAGCTCGCGCGCCGCAAGGTCGCCCCCTCAAGTGTGGCCCCGCCCCACCGGGATTCGGACCACCCAGCCAATTCCCGGTAGCCC
>JADZCS010000095.1 GCA_020851435.1 Gammaproteobacteria bacterium
GCGACCTGCTGGATGCCGGCCTCGCCGCCACCGACGAGCGCGTGGCGGCGGGCAAGTCGGTGACGCCAACCTTCGTCTTCGCGGTGCTGCTGTTCGGGCCGATCTCGGCCGCGGCGCAGCGTCGCTTCGAGAACGGCCAGCCCGCCTCGCACGCGATCGCCGATGCCTGCGACGAGGTCGTGGGCTCGCAGGCTTCGCGCATCTCCATTCCCAAGCGTTTCTCGATCCCGCTGCGCGAGATGCTGGCGCTGCAGCCGCGCTTCCACCGTCGCGACGGGCGCAAGTCGCTCGCGCTGCTGGTGCATCCGCGTTTCCGTGCTGCCTACGACTTCCTGCTGCTGCGCGCCGCGGCCGGCGCCGAGGATCCGGAAGTCGCACGCTGGTGGACCGAGATCCAGGAACTGCCGCCCGACGAGCGCATCAAGCGCGTCGAGATGCCGCGCCCCCCCGGTCAGCCCGCGGGCGAGCGGGGACCCCGCAAGCGTCGCCGCCGCGGCGGCGGCAACCGCAAGCCGCCCGCCAGCGAATGAGCGATGCCGCGCGGCAGCTGGCGCCCGGCCTACGTGGCCCTGGGCAGCAACCTCGACGAGCCGGCCGCCCAGGTGAATCGCGCCTTCGACGCGCTGTCGCGCCTGCCCCGGTCGATGCTGGTGAGCCGCTCGCGGCTCTGGCGCACGGCGCCCGTGGGGCCACAGGACCAGCCGTCCTTCGTCAATGCCGCCGCGGGCCTGCTCACGATGCTGAGCCCCGAGGAACTCCTGGCCGAACTGCAGCGCATCGAGCGCGAGATGGGCAAGGTGCAGCCGCCCGTGCGCTGGGGGCCGCGGCGCATCGACCTGGACCTGATCGCGCTCGGCAACGAACGTCGCGACCTGCCTGGCTTCAGGCTGCCTCACCCGGGCGTGCCCGAGCGCGGCTTCGTCCTGTATCCTCTGGCTGAGTTCGCGCCCGACCTCCTGATAGTGGATGCCGGCCGCGTGCGTGACCTCCTGGGGCGTGTGCCCGCGGAGGGGCTCTCGCCCCTCGCGGAAGAGGGTGCCGATTGAGCCAGACGGTTAAGGACAACTGGCCCCACCGATTCGTCGTGGTCGAAGGACCCATCGGCGTGGGCAAGACCACCCTGGTGCGCAAGCTCGCGGCGCTCATCGAGGCCGAGCCCGTGCTCGAACAGGCCGAGGAAAACCCGTTCCTCGAGCGCTTCTACAGGAACCCGCGCGCCGCCGCCTTCCCAGCGCAGCTGCACTTCCTGTTCCAGCGCCACCGGCAACTGCAGGCCCTGCGCCAGCAGGACCTGTTCGCCCCGCGCTGCGTCGCCGACTACCTGCTCGAGAAGGACCAGTTGTTCGCGCGCGTGACGCTCGCGGACGACGAGTACACGCTCTACGAGCAGGTCTATTCGCGCATGGCTATCGATGCGCCGCGGCCCGACCTCGTGGTGTTCCTGCAGGCGCCGCTCGACACGCTGCTCGAACGCATCGAGCGGCGCGGCATCGCCTACGAGCGGCTCATCGAGCGCGACTACCTGGCGCGGGTCATCGACGCCTACACGCGCTTCTTCCACCAGTACGACGCCTCGCCGCTGCTGATCGTCAACGCCTCGGAGTTCGATCCCGGCAGCGACCCCAAGGCCTTCGATGAACTCGTGGCGGCAATGCAGCGCACGCGCCGCGGGCGGCATTACTTCAACCCCGTGCTGGGCTGAGCCGGCGCGCAACCGCTACGGTTGATGTTTGGGGGCCACTCGGCCACCATTCGGGCGTCAACAGGGGCAGGCCTCCGCCATGTACACGCAGCTCGAGCAACGCAACTCGCCCCGGCCGCCGGTCAACGTCGGCACGCTCCAGAAAATGAAGGCCGACGGCGAGAAGATCGCCAGCCTCACCGCCTATGACGCGAGCTTCGGCGTGCTGGTCGACGAGGCCGGCGTGGACTTCGTGCTGGTGGGCGATTCGCTGGGCATGGTGATCCAGGGCCACGAGACCACGGTGCCGGTCACGATGGAGGACATGCTCTATCACACGCGCGCCGTCGCGCGCGGCGTGCACCGGCCCTTCCTGGTCGCCGACATGCCGTTCATGAGCTACGCCACCAAGGAGCAGGCGCTCGGCAACGCCGTGCGCCTCATGCAGGACGGCGGCGCCAAGATGGTCAAGCTCGAGAGCGGGCCGAGTCAGGTCGGCATCGTCGAGTTCCTCGCCGGCCACGACATCCCGGTCTGCGCGCACATCGGCCTCAAGCCGCAGTCCGTGCACAAGGTCGGCGGCTTCCGAGTGCAGGGCCGCGACCACGATGCCGCCGAGCGCATGAAGCGCGACGCGATCGACCTGCAGTCGGCGGGCGCCGACGTCATCCTGCTCGAGTGCATCCCGGCGCAGCTCGGCGGCGAGATCACCAACGAGCTCGACGTGCCCGTGATCGGCATCGGCGCGGGCCCGCACGTCGACGGCCAGATCCTGGTGCTCTACGACATCCTGGACATCACCACGGGCCGCAAGCCGCGCTTCACGCGCAACTTCATGCAGGGCGCGACGGGCCCGCTGGAAGCCATCCGGGCCTTCGTGGATGCGGTCAAGGACCGCAGCTACCCGGCCGCCGAACACTGCTTCTGAGGCGCGCTTCATGGATACCCTCACCGACATCCGCTTCGTGCGGGGCCGGATCGCCGCCTGGAAGCGCGAGGGCCACAAGCTCGCCTTCGTTCCCACCATGGGCAACCTGCACACCGGCCACGCCAGCCTGATCGCGCGGGCGCGCGAGCTGGCGCCGCGCGTGGTCGTGAGCGTCTTCGTCAATCCCCTGCAGTTCGGCCCGGGCGAGGATTTCGAGCGCTATCCGCGCACGCCGGCGAACGACGCGACGATGCTGGAGGAGGGGGGTGCGGACATCCTCTTCGCGCCGACCGCGGACGAGATGTACCCCAGCGGCGCGGGGCGCACGGCCATCGTCGACGTTCCCGACCTCGCCGACCAGCTCGAGGGTCGCTTTCGGCCCGGGCACTTCGCCGGGGTATGCACGGTGGTCGCCAAGCTGTTCAACATCGTCCAGCCCGACTTCGCCGTGTTCGGCGAGAAGGACTTCCAGCAGCTGGTCGTGATCCGGCGCATGGTCCGCGACCTCTGCATGCCGATCGAGATCGTCGGCGCCCCGATCGTGCGCGCCGAGGATGGCCTCGCGCTGTCCTCGCGCAACCAGTACCTGGACCCGCGCGAGCGCGCGACCGCGCCGCGCCTCAACGAGACCCTGCGCTGCGCGCGCGAGCGCCTGCTGGCGGGTGAGGGGAGCGTGCACGAGATCGAGTCGAAGGCCTCCAGCGAGCTCGTCGAGGCCGGCTTCAGGCCGGATTACGTGACGATCCGCCGCGCGACGGACCTGCGTCCCGCCCAGCCGGGCGATCGCGACCTCGTGATCCTGGCGACCGCGCGCCTCGGCGCGGTCCGGCTGCTCGACAACCTGCGCGTCGACCTCGCCAGCCGCTGAACGCGGTGGCGGCTCAGCCCGCGCGCGCCCGCTGGCGCGCGAGCGCCCACTCGACGTGTTCGCGAACCACCTCGTCGGCGTGGCCGCGCCGCGCTTCGAGAGCGGCTACAGCCTCCGGCGAGGGCGGGGCGTTGCCCAGGGCGACGGCCAGATTGCGCAGCCAGCGCAGGTAACCGAGCCGGCGCAGGGCGCTGCCCGTCGTGGCCTCCAGGTATCGTGCCTCGCTCCAGCCGAACAGCGTGACGAGCCCCGGCGCGTCCAGGCCATGCCTTGCGCGGAACCCCGGCTCTGCCGCCACCGCCGCGAACTTGTTCCAGGGGCACACGAGCTGGCAGTCGTCGCAGCCGAAGATGCGGTTGCCGATCGCCTCGCGGAACTCCAGCGGGATCGGCCCGTGCAGCTCGATCGTGAGGTAGGAGATGCAGCGCCGCGCATCCAGCTGGTAGGGCGCATGGATCGCGCCGGTCGGGCAGGCCGGCAGGCAGGCGGTGCAGCTGCCGCAGTGGTCGGTGGCGGGCTCGTCGACCGGCAGCGGCAGGTCGGTGAACAGTTCGCCGAGCACGAA
>JADZCS010000096.1 GCA_020851435.1 Gammaproteobacteria bacterium
CGGCGCGGCCGCCGCGCGCGACGGGGAACAGCGTGTCGATGATGCGCTGGCCCGTGACCATGGGCTCGGATGGCGGCAGGCGCGCGGTGATCGGCCGCGGCGTGCGCACCGGCCAGTCGTGGCCCATGGCGACTTCGTGCGCGCGGCCGTCAGCATCCTCGATTACGCAGACCGTCTCGTCGTCGGCGTAGTCGCCGGCCGGCACGATCGTGCGCACGCGCCCGGAAATGCCCGGCGGAACGAGGCAGGATTCCGGCCGCGAACGCGGGTTGGTGGCGATGCCCAGCACCTGGCCGCCGTGCACCTGCTCGCCCACCGCGAGGCGCGGCTCGAAGGCGCAACGCTCGGCCGGCGCCGCGCCGAGTCCCGGCGGAATCGTGTAACCCTCGAGTCCCGTCAGCGGCCGCAGCAGGCCGTCGAAGATGCGGCCCAGCAGCGATGGGCCCAGCCGCACCGACAGCGGATGGCCGCGGCCCGTGACGCGCTCGCCCGGCCGCAGGCCGGTGGTGTCCTCGTAAACCTGCGCGACGAGCTGGTCGCCGTCGAGCTGGATGACCTCGCCCAGCAGCCCGCGCGGGCCAACCGCGAGCGCCTCGTAGGAGTGGAAGGGCCCCAGCACGGTGGCGCGGATCACGGGGCCTGCCGCCCAGCGGATGATGGCTTCGCTCATGCGGCGTCTCCGGCCTGGGCCAGCTCGTCGAGCAGCGCCGCTTCCAGTCGCGCGCGGTCAGACATGAGGCCGGCAGGCGTGCCGTCCAGGCAGGTGCCGCCGCGGCGTACGCGCAGCCCTGCGCCTATCGTCGGGTCCTCGACGAGCGTGCAGTCCGCGCCGCCGAGGGCGCGCACGCGTTCCGCGAGCGCCGCCAGCGCGGCGGCGTCGAGTCCCGGCGCGTGCTCCACGCGCCAGCCGCCGCCGCCCATGAGGCGTGCAGCTTCGGTCAGCAGGCTCTCGCACCAGGCGAGCTGGGCACTGGCGTCGCGCCAGCGTGACTGCAGCGCAGCGGGCAGGCCCGCCAGGCCGGCGTCGAGGTCCAGGCGCAGGCACACGAACTCGCGCTGGCGCGCGGCGCCGTCCAGGTCCAGCCGTTCCCGGCGGCAGCGTTCGGCGACGCGCGCGCGCTTGGCCAGCACCGCCTCGCGCAGCTGGGCACGGCCGCGGTGCCGCGCATCGCGCAGCATCTGCTGGGCTTCGGCGTGCGCCTGGGCCACGAGGTCGCGGCACTGGCGCTCGCGTTGCGCGTCGAGGCGCGCGAGCAGGGCGGAAACCTGTGCTTCGAGCACGATGCTCATGAGGACTCCACGCCGAGCGCGCGGCGCACTTCCCGGTCGACGTCCGGCGGCACGGTCGAGCCGAGCACGTCGTCGACCACGATCACCGGGGGCGAGCCTTCGAACAGCGCCTGCTCGATCACGTGCTTCGGCAGCCGCCGCGCGAGGCCTGCCGTGATCAGCACCAGCGAGGCCTTGCGGCGCGCGTCGGCCAGCGCGTCCTCCACGCCGTCGTCGGGCGGGACGATGACCTCGGCGCCGGCCAGCCGGTATCCGGCGGCGGTGAGTTCGTCGGCGATGACGGCCGTGACGGCCATGTGTCTCAGTTCCTCATCCCAGGCGGTTGAAGATCAGGACCGCGACGATCAGGCCGTAGATGGCGATGCCCTCGGCCAGGCCGACCAGGATCAGCACGCGGCCGAAGAGTTCCGGCTTCTCGGCCAGCGCGCCGATGGCGGCGCTGCCGACCTGCGCGACCGCGTAGCCGGCCGCGATCGCCGAGACCGCGACTGCTGCGGCGGCGGAGGCGAAGGCCCAGCGCGCGACCTCCGGGTCCAGCACGCCCGGCGCCTCGGCGGCCATTGCCGGCGCCGCGGTCCACAGGAACGACAGTGCGATCGTCGCGATCACGCCGGCGAGCGTGGTGGCGGCGATCAGGAGGGCGGCGGCAGGTTTCATGGGGACTCCTCGGACAGGACCTGGTCAGGAATGTGGAAGGGTCGCCGACGGCGGCGGCAGCGGGCGGAAGGCGCGGCCCTCGCCACGCAGGAAGCGGATGAAGAACTCGAACAGCACGAGGCGGGTGGTCTGGATGCCGACGACCATGCCCTCGAGCGCGAGGATGAGCACGTTGCCGAGCGCGATCGAGACCCAGAAGCCGATGGTCGAGCCGGTGGCTTCGGCGATGCCGACCACGGCCGACGACAGGCCCGCGTGCGCGAGCGCGAACGCGCCGACGCGCGCGAAGGACACGGTGTTCACGACCAGCTGCAGCAGGGTCTCGACGAGCTCGCCCGCGGCGCGACCGGCCGCGGCGGCCGCGCCGTGCCCCAGCGCGAGTTCGCCGATGACGAACCAGGCGATGCCGGCCAGCATCATGAGCAGGCCGTAGTCACGGAACGGCGTCACCAGCATGCCCGCGTACATGAGGGCCAGGCCCGCGCGCGCGACGATCCAGGAACGACCCGCGCCACGCCACATGTGCTCGAAGCCGTCGAGCACGAGTCCCAGCGCGATCACCGCCATGCCGATCACGACGCTGGCGCCGAGCACGGTCGCCGGCGCGGTGATCGGGTGCAGCCACAGCGGCGGAATCACGTCCTCCATGGCGAACACGCTGCCGAACAGCACGCCGAAGAAGATCGCGGAGATGCCGCCGGGAATCAGCAGCGCGAGCGCCGGCATGCGCTTGCGCAGCGCGAGGCCGGCGACGAGCAGCACCGCGCCCTGGCCCACGTCGCCGAACATGAAGCCGAACAGCAGCGGCGCGATCACCGCGAGCAGCGGGCTGGGGTCAGCCTCGGTCGAGGACGGCACGCCCAGCAGCTTGACGAAGGTCTCGAAGGGCTGCGCCCAGGGCGGGTTCCTGAGGACCACCGGCGCGTCGAGCGAGCGCGGCGCCTCGGGGAAGTGCACGAGGTGCGGCAGGTCCTCGCGGTTGAGCGCCGCCTCGATGACCTGGCCGTCGAG
>JADZCS010000097.1 GCA_020851435.1 Gammaproteobacteria bacterium
GACAGCCAGCCGTGGTAGCGCATCGCCACGTCGCCCGAGGCCGTGCAGTCGATGATCGCGGCGTGCGGCAGGTGGTCGACGTTGACGTGCGCCGCGAATCGGTCCATGTCGGTGGGCACCGAGTCCTTCGCCAGGACCTCGCGCCAGCGCGACAGGTCGATCTCGCCGTCGGCCAGCACCATGCGCTTCGACGCCACGATCCCGCGCACGCGCAGGTCGAGGTTGAAGTCGCGGCGCAGGCGCTCGATCTGCGAGCCCAGCTGGTCGATCAGCACCGAGCCCACGGTACCGGGGCCGACGATGCCGATCGAGATCGTGTTCGGCGAGAGGTAGAAGCCGGAATGCACGGCACGCAGCGCGCGCGAGGCGTTGCGGCCCTCGATCACGACCGAGATGTTGCGCTCCGAGGCGCCCTGGGCGATCGCGCGAATGTTGACCGAGGCGTTGCCCAGCGCGCCGAAGACCTTGGCCGAGATGCCGTGCGCGCCGGCCATGCCGTCGCCGACCACGGCGACGATGGAGCAGTCGCGGCTGACTTCGACACGCTGGATCTGGCCTTCCTGCAACTCTATCGAGAAGGCGCGGCGCACGACCTGCTCGGCCATGTCGGCCTGGTCACCCGGGATCGCGAAGCAGATGCTGTGCTCGGAGCTGCCCTGCGAGATCAGGATCACCGAGATGTCCGCCTCGCGCAGCGCGCCGAACAGGCGATGCGCGGTACCCGGCACGCCGATCATGCCGGCGCCCTCGAGGTTGACGAGCGCGATGCCCTCGATGCTGGTGATGCCCTTGACCTGCAGCGCCGAGGTGGACCGGGCCGTGATCACCGTGCCCGGGTGCTTCGGGTTGAAGGTGTTGCGGATCCAGATCGGGATCTCGCGTGCGACGGCGGGCGCCATCGTCTGCGGATGAATGACCTTCGCGCCGAAATAGGCGAGTTCCATCGCCTCGTTGTAGGACAGTGAATCGATGACCTTGGCGTCCGGCACGCGGCGCGGGTCCGCGGACAGCACGCCGTCGACGTCGGTCCAGATGATGATCTCGGCGGCCTTCAGCAGCGCGCCGAAGATCGAGCCCGAGAAGTCGCTGCCGTTGCGGCCGAGCGTGGTCTGGATGCCGGCGCGCGTCGAGGCGATGAAGCCGGTGATGACCAGCGTGCCGGTGAAATCCGCCGGAACTTCGCGGGCCAGGTTGTCCTGCGACTCGGCCCACTGCACGGCCGGGCCGAGCGGGCCCCACTCCACCACCACCACCTTGCGCGCATCGACCCAGCGCACCGGGCCACGAACGCCGCGGTGGGCGAGGTATCCGGCGAACAGGCGCGTGGACCAGATCTCGCCGTAGCCCGCGACCAGGTCGCGGATGTTCTGGGCGGCCGAACGCAGCAGCGACACCGCGTGCAGGATGCCCTGCAGGTCGGTGAGGTCGCCCTCGAGGGTGTCGAGGTATTCCTTGCGCGCCGCCTCGGGCAGCAACTCGGTGGCGATGGCGTTGTGGCGCGCACGCAGGCCGTCGATGGCCTGCCGGCAGGCTTCGCTCTCGCGGCGTTCCGCGGCGGTCACCAGGTTCAGCAGTGCGTCGGTAACGCCCTTGCAGGCCGACAGCACCACGCCGAGACGCGGGTGCGGGTCACGTTCGAGGATGTCCGCGACACGCCGGAAACAGGACGCATCGGCGACACTCGAGCCACCGAACTTGTGGACCCACCATTGCTCAGTCGACATGGCCAGACCGCCTCGCGAGTTGCAGCGCAACAAAGCCTGCCAATTTACCCGTTGAGCCCGACAAATCCAAGCAAAACGCTGGGTTGGCGCGCCGTTTATCGCCCCGTCCGGCTATCGCCGGCGCGCGTGCCAGGCCCGGAGCAGCCGCGGACCGATCGGCCAGCGCATGACCTTGAGCAGCAGCCCCGCCACCAGCCGCTCGCGGCGGCCCAGCGCGAACGGGGCGTGCAAGGGCTGGAACAGCCCTGGCTCATGGCGGAATGCACTGAGCGTCCGTGCCTTGAGCGCGAACTCCTGACCACCGGCCAGTATCCGGCCGCAAACCTCCCAGGGGGCGTCCAGCTCGAGGATCGCGCCGGGCAGTCGTCGCGGCAGAGCCGGACCGTCATAGTCCTGCAGCACGAACAGGTCGCCGACCCCGGCAACGCCGGCGCCGGCCTGCGTCACGCGCAGGCGCAGCGTGTCGCGCTGCCGGCTGGCCTCGACGTCGCCGCTGACCCGATGGGATTGCATGGCGCCAGTCTAGCAGTGCCGCTGTGCCGCCCGGCAGTCGCGGGTGTTAGCCTTGGATCATGAGCGGCAAGGCTGGTGAGTCCGTCCTCCCCCACGGCGAGCAACTGCGTCGCGCCGTCACCTGGCTGTCCGCCCAGCCCACGCGTGGCGCCGCCGTCATCGAAGAGGCGGCACGGCGCTTCGACCTCACGCCGCTGGAGGAGGAGTTCCTGCTGGCCTGGCGGCAGGATCCGGCGCAGCCCGGTCAGGCCCCCAGCGACTGAGCTGCGGCGCGGGCGGGCGCCATCCAGCTCGCTCCCGCGAATACCGGCAGCGGCGGCCGCACCTGCAGTTCCCCGACCGTGCGGCAGTCCCTGCAACGCAGTCGCAGGGTGGACAGGGGGCGATCGCCGTGGCCACGCACGATCAGCGGGCCCAGCTTGAGGTCTTCCCAGCGCCGGCACCGGGGGCAGTACGCGGCGAGCCCGTGGCGGTGGCGCAGCAGGCGCGAGACGGTGTCGAGAGTGTCCATGGCGACCAGCTTGCCGCCCGCGGTGGCTCAGGACGTGAGCCAGCC
>JADZCS010000098.1 GCA_020851435.1 Gammaproteobacteria bacterium
AGCGAGCCGCTGTTCCTTCTGCTCGAGCCACGACGAGTAGTTGCCCTGCCACGGGATGCCGTGGCCGCGGTCGAGCTCGAGGATCCAGCCCGCGACGTTGTCGAGGAAGTACCGGTCGTGGGTCACGCAGATCACTGTTCCCGGGTACTGCTCGAGGAACTTCTCGAGCCAGGCCACGGACTCGGCGTCGAGGTGGTTGGTGGGCTCGTCGAGCAGCAGCATGTCGGGCTTCGACAGCAGCAGGCGGCACAGCGCCACGCGGCGCTTCTCGCCGCCTGACAGGTTGCCGACCTTGGCTTCCCAGGGCGGCAGGCGCAGCGCGTCGGCCGCGATGTCGAGCTGCCGTTCGAGGTTGTGGCCGTCGACGGTGGCCAGGAAGGCCTCGAGCTTGCCCTGTTCGGCGGCGAGCTTGTCGAAGTCGGCGTCTTCCTCGCTGTAGGCCGCGTAGACCTGCTCCAGCCGCGTGAGCGCTTCCTTCACGGGCGCGACGGATTCCTCGACGATCGCGCGGACGTCCTTGTCGGGGTCCAGCTGCGGTTCCTGCGGCAGGTAGCCGATCTTGATGCCCGGCTGCGGTCGCGCCTCGCCCTCGATCTCGGTGTCGATGCCCGCCATGATCCGCAGCAGCGTCGACTTGCCCGAGCCGTTGAGGCCGAGCACGCCGATCTTGGCGCCCGGGAAGAACGACAGCGAGATGTCGCGCAGGATGTGCCGCTTGGGCGGCACGACCTTGCCGACGCGGTTCATGGTGTAGATGAATTGAGCCATGGGAAAACTCTTTATTGATCAGTAATTTGCTGTCAGTCGGCAGGGGCGGCGACGCGGTGGGTGCAAGGCCCGCCGACGGCGATCAGGGCGGCGGATTATGGGTCAAGGCGAGGTTCAGGGCCACTGGGCAGCTTGTGCTAACCTGCCTCCGGATTCCACGGCCAGAGGCCACAGCAGCGGATGTTCCGGAAGAAGCCCCGTACCTCGGTCGTTCTCGGCGAGGCGATCGCCCGCTACGGCTTCGGCCACGGTCATCCGTTCGGTCCTGACCGGCACGACGTCTTCGTGCGCGAGATGAAGCAAGAGGGCCTGCTCAGCGAGGTTCGCCAGCTGGCGCCGCGCGAGGCCAGCCGCGAGGAACTGGAGTCCTTCCACAGGCCTGCCTACGTCGACCTCGTGCAGCAGCGCTCGCGCGCGGGCGAGGGCTTCCTGGATGCCGGCGACACCCCGGCCTGGAAGGGCGTCTACGAGGCGGCGGCCAGCGTGGTCGGCGCGACGCTGGTCGCGACCCGTGCCCTCATGGAGGGCGATGCCAGGCGGGCCTTCGTGCCGATCGCCGGTCTGCACCACGCCTCGCGCGCGCATGCGGCCGGCTTCTGCGTGTTCAACGACTGCGGCGTCGTGGCCGAGATGCTGAAGCGCGCCTACGGGCTGACCCGCATCGCCTACGTGGACATCGACGCCCACCACGGCGACGGCGTGTTCTACGGCTTCGAGGACGACCCGGCCCTGGTGTTCGCCGATACCCACGAGGACGGCCGCTACCTGTACCCGGGCACGGGCGCCACGGAGGAGGTCGGGGTGGGCGCTGCGCGCGGTACCAAGCTCAACCTGCCGCTGCTGCCGGGATCCGGGGACGACGAGTTTTTCGAGGCCTGGCGCCAGGTCGAGGCCCATCTCGAGGCCCACCGGCCGCAGTTCATCATCTTCCAGTGCGGTGCGGACAGCCTCAAGGGCGATCCGATCACCCACCTGCAGTTCACCGAGGAGGCGCACGCCCATGCTGCCGCCCGGTTGTGCGAGATCGCCGATCGTCATGCCGACGGCCGCATACTCGGGGTGGGCGGGGGTGGCTACAACCGCCGCAACGTGGCGCGGGCCTGGACGCGCGTCGTGAAGTCCTTCATCGACGCCGGCTGAGCCGCTGCGAAGCCGCCCGCGCCGGCCCGACACCGGTTAAAATGCCGGACCCCTCACCTTCCGCCCGGAGAAACCCCTCCATGTTCGGTCCCGACCTGACGATCGCCGGATTCGACCCAGAGCTCAAGGCGTCGATGGATGCCGAACTGCAGCGCCAGGAAGACCACATCGAACTGATCGCCTCCGAGAACTACGCCAGCCCGCGCGTGCTCGAGGCCCAGGGGTCGGTGCTCACCAACAAGTACGCCGAGGGCTATCCCGGCAAGCGCTACTACGGCGGCTGCGAACACGTGGACGTCGCCGAGTCGCTCGCGATCGAACGCGCCAAGAAGCTGTTCGGCGCGGCCTACGCCAACGTCCAGCCGCACTCGGGCTCGCAGGCCAACGCCGCGGTGTTCATGGCGCTGATGAACCCGGGCGACACGCTGCTGGGCATGAGCCTCGATCACGGCGGCCACCTCACGCACGGCGCCAAGGTCAATTTCTCGGGCAAGATCTACAAGGCCGTGCAGTACGGCCTCGACCCGGCGACCGGCGAGATCGACTACGCGCAGGTCGAGGCACTCGCGCTGGAACACAAGCCGAAGGTCATCGTCGCGGGCTTCTCGGCCTATTCGCGCGTGCTCGACTTCCCGCGCTTCCGCGCGATCGCCGACCAGGTCGGCGCGTACCTCGTGGTCGACATGGCGCACGTCGCCGGCCTCGTCGCGGCGGGCGTCTACCCCAACCCGGTGCCTTTCGCCGACGCCGTCACCACCACCACGCACAAGACCCTGCGCGGCCCGCGCGGCGGCCTGATCCTGGCGCGTCCCAACGACGAACTGCACAAGAAGTTCCAGTCGCTGATCTTCCCGGGTACGCAGGGCGGCCCGCTCATGCACGTGATCGCCGCCAAGGCGGTCGCGTTCCTCGAGGCGCTGCAGCCCGAGTTCGTGGACTACCAGAAGCAGGTGGTCGCGAACGCGCGCGCGATGGCGACCGAGCTGCAGGCGCGCGGCTACCGCATCGTCAGCGGCGGCACCGACAACCACCTGTTCCTGATCGACCTCATCGGCCGCGAGTACTCGGGCAAGGACGCCGATGCGGCGCTCGGTCGCGCGCACATGACGGTCAACAAGAATTCCGTGCCCAACGATCCGCGCACGCCGTTCGTGACCAGCGGCCTGCGCATCGGTTCGCCGGCCATCACCACGCGCGGCTTCCGCGAGGCCGAGGCGCGCCAGGTCGCGAGCTGGATCGCCGACATCCTCGACCACATGGGCGACGAGTCGGTCGTGGAACGCGTGCGTGGCGAGGTGAGCGCCATCTGCAAGCGTTTCCCGGTCTACGGCTGAGCGCTGACCGGGCTGGGCGGCCATGTACTGCCCGTTCTGCGGCCACGAGGAGACCAAGGTCACCGACTCGCGCCTCGCGGGCGAGGGCCGGCAGATCCGCCGTCGCCGTGAATGCCTGGCCTGCGGCGAGCGCTTCACCACTTTCGAGACCGCCGAGCTGGTCATGCCGCAGGTCGTCAAGAGCGACAGCAAGCGGGAGCCCTTCGACGAGGCCAAGCTGCGCGCAGGCATGCTGCGCGCGCTGCAGAAGCGGCCGGTGAGCGGCGACGACATCGAGGCCGCCATCGCGCGCGTGTGCCACAAGCTGCGCTCGCTCGGCGAGCGCGAGGTGGGCGCCCGCACGGTCGGCGAGATGGTGATGGAGGAGCTGCGCATTCTCGACGAAGTGGCCTACGTGCGCTTCGCCTCCGTTTACCACCGCTTCCAGGACCTGGATGCCTTCAGCGACGAGATCGCGCAACTGCGCGACCAGCAGCGCCGCGATCCGCGCGCCGGCCAGCTGCCGCTGCTGCCGGATTCCGGTCGCGGCGGAAAGGGGGGCAAATGAGCCAGTTCGACGCCAACGATGCAGCCCACATGGCGCGCGCACTGGAGCTCGCCGCGCGCGGCCTCACGACCACGGACCCCAACCCGCGCGTGGGCTGCGTCGTCGCGCGCGGCGCCACCGTCGTCGGCGAGGGCTGGCACCAGCGTGCCGGCGGGCCGCACGCGGAAGTGTTCGCCCTGCGCGAGGCCGGTGAGCTCGCGCGCGGCGCGACCGCCTACGTCACGCTCGAGCCCTGCAATCATCACGGCCGCACGCCCCCCTGCGTGGACGCGCTGATCGCGGCTGGCGTGAGCCGCGTCGTGCATGCGCAGCAGGACCCGCACCCGCTGGTCAACGGCGCCGGCGCGGCGCGCCTGGCCGCGGCGGGAATCCTCGTCGAAGGCGGCCTCATGGATTCCGCCGCCCGCGCGCTGAATGCGGGCTTCCTGTCGCGCATGGAACGCCAGCGACCGTGGGTGAGGGTCAAGCTGGCGGCCAGCCTCGACGGGCGCACCGCGCTGGCCGACGGCGAAAGCCGCTGGATCACCGGCGACGCCGCGCGCCTCGACGTGCAGCACCTGCGGGCGAGGTCCTCGGCCGTGCTCACGGGCATCGGCACGGTGCTGCGCGACGACCCGCGCCTGGACGTGCGCCTGCCGGATACCGAACGCCAGCCGCTGCGCGTGGTGCTGGACCCGGCGCTGCGCACGCCGGCCAGCGCCCGCATCCTGGGCCTGCCCGGTCGCGTGCTGGTGCTGTGCAGGGAGGACGCGCTCGGTGCCAGCGCGGCGCTCGAACACGTCGGCGTGGAGGTCGAGGCCGTGCCCACCGACGGCGGACGCCTGTCGCTGCCCGCGGTGCTGGCGAGACTGTGCGCGCGTGAAGTCAACGAACTGCACGTCGAGGCCGGCCCGGTCGTGGCGGGCGCGTTCATCACCGCCGGACTCGTCGACGAGCTGGTGGTCTACATGGCCCCGGTGTTGCTGGGCCCCGACGCGCGGCCGCTCGCTGCGCTGCCGGCGCTGGCGGGCATGCACGAACGCATCGGGCTGGAACTTGTCGACGCGCGCCGGGTGGGCGAAGACCTGCGCATGACGTTGCGGCCTCGCGCCGTATGGAGCTGAGCATGTTTACCGGAATCATCCAGGCGGTCGGTACGATCGAGGCACTGACGCCCCGCGGCGGCGATGTCGAACTCGTGGTCGCCACCGGCGAGCTGGATCTCGATGGCTGCGGCATCGGTGACAGCATTGCCGTGGGCGGCGCCTGCCTCACCGTCACGCGGCTCGGCACGCGCTCGTTCGCGGCCGACGTATCGCGCGAGACCCTCGAGAAGACGGCGCTCGGCAGCCTCGAAGTGGGCGCGAGCGTGAACCTGGAGAAAGCCCTGCGCGCAGGCGGGGCGCTGGGTGGGCATTACGTGACCGGTCACGTCGACGGCCTCGCCACGATCGTCGGCCTGCGCAAGGATGCGCGTTCCTGGCGCGTCGAGATCGAAGTGCCGGCGGGCCTTCACCGCTACATCGCGTCCAAGGGCTCGGTGACGCTCGACGGCGTCTCGCTGACCGTCAACGAGGTCGACGGCCGTCGCTTCGGCGTCAACCTCATCCCGCACACCTGCGAGGTGACCACGCTGGGTTCACTGGTCGTCGGCCAGCGCGTGAACCTCGAGGTCGACATCATCGCGCGGTACGTGGAGCGGCTTACCGCGCGCGAGGACTGACGCCGGATAGGGCGCTGTGCCGCGCATGCCAGGCTCACCTGGGATATTGGGTCCTTCGCGCGCCCGAAGCGGGCGCTGATTGCTCCGGACCCAACATCCCATGCGCGCCTGGCTGCGTGATACGCCCGCGGCCGCATTCCAATCCCCCCAGCCCACCAGATTGCGGCGAGCCGCGCCGACGAACCGCCATGGCAGCCCGGCGGCGGCACGTGATGGTCGATCCGTAGCAATCAGCGCCCGCTTCGGGCGCGCGGAGGATCGACCATCACGGGTCGCCGCCGGGCGTGACCACTGCGCTCTTTCTCCGACCGGGTCGCCGCACATAAAAACGGCCGGCGGAGCGCGGGAGTGTGCCCGGGCGTCGCCGGCCGGAGTGCGCGCAGGGGGGCTGCGCGCGTGGTCGGTCACTCGACCTTGATGGCGATCGGCTCCTGCTTAGGCGCTTCCGCCAGTTTCGGCAGGTGCACGCGCATCACGCCGTCCTTGAACTCGGCGGTGATCCGCTTGGCGTCGACCGTCTCGGGCAGCCGGAAGCTGCGTTCGAACATGCCGTACTCGATCTCGGTGCGCAGCGCCTTGGCCTCCTTGAACTCGCGTTCAGTCTTGCGCTCGCCCTTGATCATGAGAACGCCATCTTCTACGAGGACTTTGACTTCCTCGCGCGGGACATCCGGCAGGTCCATCTTGATGATGAACTCTTCCTTGCCTTCCAGTACGTCGGTGGTCGGCATGAACCCCATTTCGGGTTCGTTGCTGGCCAGCGTCGGCGAATACGGGAACCGCTCGAACAGCGGCGACCAGGCATTGAACATCTCATCCACTTTGCGGAAGGGTGTCCACCTCATGACGGTGTTCATAACTCCCTCCTTTGGCTGACTCTCCTTCTCGACGAGGCCGCCGGGCCCCCGGCGGCTAGCCTGATGATGCGCCAGGCGACGGCGTCGCGCATCGTGTCGAATGCGTGTCCGGATGCCTCATCCACGTAGCGGCTGGCGAAGTCCCGGCCTGCCGGAATGCGTGGAAAAGAGTTCTGAAAAGTCATAGAGTTAGCGGCGCCGTGACCCGTGGAGAGACCTTGCGCGATGCCCGCACTGAACACGATCGAAGAACTGCTCGAAGACCTGCGCGCGGGGCGCATGGTCGTGGTCATGGACGACGAGGACCGCGAGAACGAGGGTGACCTCATCATGGCGGCCAGTTGTGTCCGGGCCGAGGACATCAACTTCATGGCCCGCTACGGCCGTGGACTGATCTGCCTCACGCTGACGCGCGAGCGCTGCCGGCAACTGCGCCTGCCGCTGATGGTCAGCGACACGGACCAGCACCAGACGACCAACTTCACGGTCTCGATCGAGGCTGCCGAAGGCGTCACGACTGGCATTTCCGCCCACGACCGCGCGCGCACCGTGCAGGCGGCGGTCGCGCTCGAGGCGCGTGCCGAGGACCTGCGCCAGCCCGGGCACATCTTCCCGCTGATGGCCCAGCCCGGCGGCGTCCTGACGCGCGCCGGCCACACCGAGGCCGGTTGCGACCTGGCAAGGCTCGCGGGCTTCGAGCCCGCAGCCGTGATCGTCGAGATCCTCAACGAGGACGGCACGATGGCGCGCCGGCCGGACCTCGAGACCTTCGCGCTCCAGCACGGCCTCAAGATCGGCACCATCGCCGACCTCATCCGCTACCGCCTGCACAAGGAGCGTTCGGTCGAGCGCATCCACGAACAGGCCATCGAGACCGATTTCGGGCCGTTCCGCATGTACTGCTACGAGGATCACGTCAACAGCAACGTGCACATCGCGCTGGTGCGCGGCGACCTCGCGCCGTCGGCGCCGCCGCTGGTTCGCGTGCACCTCATGGACACGCTTCGCGACGTGGTCGGCGTGCGGGCGGCGAGCCTCAGCTGGCCGCTGCGCGCGGCGCTGGAACGCATCGCGCGCGAGCCCAGCGGCGTCATCGTGATCCTGCGCTCGCCGGAGTCTCCGCGCGAGCTCATGGACGAGGTCCAGGCCCTCGCCCGGGGCGGTGCGCCGGTGCCCCGGTCACCGGACCCGTCGGGCGGCACGGTGCTGCGCACCTACGGCATCGGCGCCCAGATCCTGCAGGACCTCGGCGTTTCCCGCATGCGCGTGCTGTCGGCGCCCAAGCACATGCACGGCATCGCGGCCTTCGGCCTCGAGATCACGGCCTACGAGGCCTGAACGCGGGCACGCTATACTGCGCGACATGGACAACGTGAAAATCATCGAGGGCGACCTGCTCGCGCGCGACCTGCGCTTCGCGATCCTGGCCGCACGCTTCAACGACTTCGTGGTCGACGGCCTCGTGCGCGGCGCGGTCGACGCCCTCAGGCGCCACGGCGCCGCCGAGAAGAACATCGAACTGGTCCGGGTGCCGGGCTGCTACGACATGCCGCTCGTGGCCCGCAAGCTGGCCGCTGGCGGCCGTTACGATGCGATCGTCGCGCTCGGCTGCGTCATCCGCGGCCAGACGGCGCATTTCGAATTCGTGGCCGGCGAGTGCTCGTCGGGCCTCGCGCGCGTGCAGCAGGAAACCGGCGTGCCCGTCGCCTTCGGCGTGATCACCACGGAGAACCTAGAGCAGGCGATCGACCGCGCCGGGGCGAAGGCCGGCAACAAGGGCGCCGATGCCGCGGTCTGCGCCATCGAGCTCGTCAACCTCCTGCGCAAGGTGGAGGGCTGAGTGGCCGCGGGTGCGCGAGGCGCGCGGGCGGCACGGACCGCCGCACGCCGGCAGTTGGCCCAGGCCCTGTACCAGTGGCAGCTGTCCGGCCAGCCCTGGCAGGACATCTACCAGCAGTTCTCGGTGGAAGAGGACTTCCAGCGCTGCGATACCGAGTATTTCCGCAAGGCGCTCATGGAGATCGCGGCCTCGCGCGACGCGCTGGACGTCGAACTCGCGCTGCACGCCCAGATCCCTCCCGCCCAGCTCGACCCCGTCGAGCACGGCATCCTGTGGCTGGGGCTGTGGGAACTCACGACCCGCCCTGACGTTCCCTACCGCGTGGTCATCAACGAGGGCGTCGAGCTGACCCGCCGCTTCGGCGCCACGGACGGCCACAAGTTCGTCAACGCCGTGCTGGACAAGATCGCCTCCGTCCACCGCGGCCCGGAACGCGGCGCAGCCGCCTGATTCGCGGCACGGCAAGCATGCCGCTCGGCGAGTTCGAACTGATCCAGCGCTTTTTCGCCTCCGCCGGCGCCTGCCGCGACGACGTCGTGCTCGGCGTCGGCGACGATGCCGCGCTGGTGGTGCCGCCGCCCGGCGTCGAGATCGCGCTGGCGGCCGACGCCATCGTCGAGGGCGTGCATTTTCCCGCCGGCCTCGACGCCGAGGCCATCGGTCACCGCGTGCTGGCGGTCAACCTCAGCGACCTCGCCGCGATGGGCGCGGAGCCGGCCTGGGCGCTGCTGTCGCTGACCCTGCCGCGTTCGGATTCCGCCTGGCTCGAGGGCTTTACCCGGGGCCTGGACGCGCTGGCCCGTCGCAGCGGCATCGCGCTGGTCGGCGGCGACACCACGTCCGGTCCGCTGGCTGCGGTCGTGTCCGTCGCCGGCCTGGTGCCGCGTGGCCAGGCGCTGCGGCGCAGCGGCGCGCGTCCCGGGGACTGGATATACGTGAGCGGCGCGCCGGGCGAGGCCGCCGCCGGACTCGCCGTGCTGCAGGGCTCGCTGCCGCGGCCGGCCGCCGCCGAACGGCTGGTGTCGAGGTTCCGCTTGCCGGAACCGCGGCTCGCGCTGGGCAATGCGCTGCGCGGCGTCGCCTCGGCCTGCATCGACGTATCCGACGGTCTCGCGGCCGACCTCGGCAAGCTCTGCGCTGCCAGCGGGGTCGGCGCCCGGCTGGAGGTCGCCTCGCTGCCGGTGTCCGCGGCGCTCGTCGAAGTGGCCGGTGCGGACGCCACGCGCCTGTGCCTGGCCGGCGGCGACGACTACGAGTTGCTGTTCGCCGTTCCCGGCGACCGGGTCGGCGACCTGCCCGAGCTGGGCGTGACCCTGACCCGGATCGGTCGCGTGGTCGCGGGCGCCGGTGTCGAAATCGTGGGCGAGGTCCGGGGAGAGGGGCCCCTCGGGGGCTATGATCACTTCCTGAAAGAAGGGCGGACTACGACCGCCCGCGGGCTTGGGGGCCCTAGCCAGTGAACCAGACCGTACCGACCACCCCGCCCAGGGGCGCTAGCGGCGGCCCGCCGCCGCCGGAGCGCATCGGCAAGTACGACGTGATCCGCGAAGTCGGACGCGGCTCGTCAAGCATCGTCTACCTGTCGCACGACCCGTACTACGGTCGCGACGTCGCGATCAAGCTGTACCGCATCGACTCCGGCGAGGACGACGCGAAGGCGGGCGTCCACCGCAAGATGTTCCTGTCCGAAGCCCACATGGTGGGCATGCTGCAGCACCCCAACGTCATGCCGATCTACGACGCGGGCGAGGTGGACGGGCTTCTCTATGTCGTGACCGAGTTCGTGCACGGCGCGCGCACGCTCGCGGCCTACACGCGCCCGGACAACCTGCTGCCGATCGACGACGTGATCGGCATGATGTTCAAGGTCGCCAAGGCCCTGCACTACGCGCATTCGCGCGGCGTGATCCACCGCGACGTCAAGCCCTCCAACATCATGCTCACGACCGACAGCGACGTGCGCATCATCGACTTCGGTATCGCGCTGGTGACCGGCTCCGATCTCGTGCGCATCGAGGGCATTGCCGGCAGCCCCAGTTACATGTCGCCCGAGCAGGTGCAGTCGCTGGAGATTACCGGCCGCTCCGACCTCTACGCGCTCGGCGCCGTGCTGTACGAGCTGTTGACGGGTTTCAGGCCCTATCGCGCCGGCACGCTCACCAAGCTCCTGCAGCAGATCGTCTATGCCGATCCCACGCCGGTGTCGAAGCTGCGGCCGGAGATCCCCGTCGAGCTCGACGAGGTCGTGCGCAAGGCGATGGAGAAGGACCCGGAGAAGCGCTTCAAGAACGGCAACGAGTTTGCGGCCGCGGTCGCGCGCGTGCATTCGCAGCTGCGCCAGCAGGTGGAGCGCGTCGATCGCCAGGAGCGCTTCGCGCTGCTGCGGCGCCTGAAGTTCTTCCACGAGTTCTCGTCGGCCGAGATCTGGGAGGTCCTGCGCGCAGGAACCTGGCACGACTACGGCCCTGGCGAGGAGATCGTCAAGGAAGGCGTCATCGACGACCGCTTCTACGTCATCGTTTCCGGGCAGTGCTGGGTCGAGCGCAACGGCCGCAAGATCGGCGAGATCGAGACCGGCGGCTGCTTCGGCGAGATGAGCTTCGTGTCGGGCGCCAAGCGCCAGGCCACCATCGTCGCCGACGGCGACGTCGAGATGCTGCAGGTCAGCTCCACGCTGCTCGAGCAGGCCTCGCCCGCCAGCCAGCTGCGCTTCCTGAAGGTGTTCCTGCGCCGCCTGATCACGCGACTGCAGGGCGGCGACCAGCCGGCCACCGACGCCATCGCGCCGGCGCAGATCGGTTCGACGACCGCGGCGGGCTCGGTCATCACCCAGCCGCTCAGCGACTAGGCGCCGCGCTGCGACGGCTTGTCGTGCTCGATCAGGGCGTAGGCCGAGTGGTTGTGGATCGACTCGAAGTTCTCGGACTCGACCACGTATGACAGGATCCGGTCGTCGGCATTGAGCCGGACGGCCACGTCGCGGACCATGTCCTCGACGAACTTCGGGTTGTCGTAGGCGCGCTCGGTGACGTACTTCTCGTCGGGGCGCTTGAGGATCCCGTACAGCTCGCACGAGGCTTCCTTCTCGGCGATGTCGATCAGTTCCTCGATCCAGACGTGCGTCTCGACGCGAGCCGAGATCGTGACGTGCGAGCGCTGGTTGTGTGCGCCGTAGGCCGAGATCTTCTTCGAGCAGGGGCACAGGCTGGTGACCGGCACCACGACCTTGATCCACATCGACGTCACGCCGTTGCGATGCTCGCCGATCAGCGTGGCCTGGTAGTTGAGCAGGCTCTCGACGCCCGAGACCGGCGCCTTCTTCATCACGAAGTAGGGGAAGGTCATCTCGATGTGGCCGCGCTCGCTGTCGAGGTGCTGCGTCATCTCGGCCAGCATCACGCCGAAGGACTCGACCGAAATCTCGCGCTCGTGCCGGTGCAGGATCTCGACGAAGCGCGACATGTGCGTGCCCTTGAAGTTGTGGGGCAGGTACACGTACATGTTGAAGTTGGCGACCGTGTGCTGATCGCCGCCGCTACGGTCCTTCACGCGCACCGGATGGTAGATGTCCTTGATGCCAACCTTGTTGATCGGGATGCGGCGCGTGTCGGCGCGCGACTGCACGTCCTCGATGGCTGGCGTGCTGGCGGGAGGCTGGGCGGCGCTCATGAAGCGATCCTCGAAAAGGCGAGGCGGGGCCTCGACTTGAACTGGGTCTAAACTATACCAAATTCGTCCTATTTACGCCAAACCGTACTGGTTTTGCACGGCCTTAACGTGGACAAATGGTTTATCCGCTGGCAGGGACTGCTTTGGGTTTGGCGTGGGGCGCCCAGAAACGGTCGATCTTCGCGCGAATCTGGCCCGCGTCGAGTCCGGCCGAGGACAGGTTGTCGTTGCGCGAGCCATGTTCGATGAAGCGGTCGGGGATGCCGACCGGCAGCACCGGCATGACGATGCCGTGCTGCTGGAGCAGTTCGAGCACGGCGCTGCCCGCGCCGCCGGCAATGGCGTTTTCCTCGATCGTCACCAGCGCGTCGTGACGCCGCGCCAGGTCGAGGACCAGCGCCTCGTCCAGCGGCTTGACGAAGCGCATGTTCGCGACGGTGGCGTCCAGCGCGTCGGCTGCGTTGAGGGCGGGCGCCAGGAGGGCGCCGAAGGACAGGATCGCGAGTCGTGAGCGGCCCTCGCGGCGGATCTCGCCGCGACCGACCGGCAGAGCGGTCATCTCTTGCTCGAGCTTCACGCCCATGCCCTGGCCGCGCGGGTAGCGCACCGCGGCCGGGCCTTCCAGCGTGCAGGCCGTATACAGCATCTGGCGGCACTCGTTCTCGTCGGCGGGCGCCATGACCACCATGTTCGGGATGCAGCGCAGGAACGACAGGTCGAAAGCCCCCTGGTGGGTGGCGCCGTCGCTGCCGACGAGGCCGCCGCGATCGATCGCGAAGAGCACCGGCAGGTTCTGCAGCGCAACGTCGTGGACGAGCTGGTCGTAGCCGCGCTGCAGGAACGTCGAGTAGATGGCCACCACGGGCCGCATGCCCTCGCAGGCGAGGCCTGCTGCCAGGGTCACGGCGTGCTGCTCGGCGATCGCCACGTCGAAGTAGCGGTCGGGGAAGCGCCGCTCGAACTCGACCATGCCCGAGCCTTCGCGCATCGCGGGCGTGATGCCCACCACGCGCGGGTCGCGCTCCGCCATGTCGCACAGCCACTGGCCGAACACCTGCGAGTAGGTGGGCCCGCTGGCCTGTTCCTTGATCATGGTGCCGCTGGCCGCATCGAAGGGGCCGGGACCGTGCCACTTGATCGGGTCGGCCTCGGCGGGGGCGTAGCCCTTGCCCTTGCGCGTGGCGACGTGCAGGAACTGCGGGCCCGTGAGACCGCGCATGTTGCGCAGGGTCTTGACCAGGGCCTCGACGTCGTGGCCGTCGACGGGGCCGATGTAGTTGAAGCCGAGTTCCTCGAAGATCGTGCCGGGCAGGACCATGCCCTTGGCGTGCACTTCGGAGCGGCGCGCGAGTTCCCAGACCGTGGGCATGCGCCGCAGCACCGACTTCGAGCCCTCGCGCAGGCCGGCGTAGGTGCGTCCGGACAGCACGCGCGCGAAGTAGTTGGACAGCGCGCCGACGTTCGCGGAAATCGACATGTCGTTGTCGTTGAGGATGACCAGCAGGTCGGTGTCGAGGCTTCCCGCGTGATTGAGCGCCTCCCAGGCCATGCCGGCGCTCATGGCGCCGTCGCCGATGATCGCCGCCACGCGCCGGTCGCCGCCGGTCAGCTGGTTGGCGATCGCCATACCCAGCCCGGCGCTGATCGAGGTGCTCGAGTGGCCAACGCCGAAGGTGTCGTACTCGCTCTCATGGCGGGCCGGGAAGGGCGCCAGGCCGTCGGTCTGCTTGATCGTCTTGAGGCGGTCGCGGCGACCGGTCAGCACCTTGTGCGGGTAGGCCTGGTGACCCACGTCCCAGACGATCCGGTCATGGGGCGTGTTGAACACGTAGTGCAGCGCGACGGTGAGTTCGACCGTGCCGAGTCCGGCGGCGAAATGCCCGCCCATCTGGCTCACGGTATGGACGAGGTAGTCGCGCAGTTCGGCGGCGACCTCGCCGAGCCGCTCTTCGGGCAGCGCGCGCAGGTCGGCGGTCGAATCGATCGCGCTCAGCAGCGGGTAGGGAGGGGATGATTCCATCTTCGATAGTGTAAAGCGCCAGGCCTTACTGCGTCCGCTCGATGACGAAGCGGGCGAGCGTACGCAGTTCGTCGGCTTCCGGGCCGAAGCCCTCGAGGGCGGAGAGGGCTTCCGCCATCAGGCTGCGCGCCCTCGCGCGGGCCGCTTCGACGCCGGCGATGCTGGGATAGTTCGGCTTGTCGTGCAGCGCATCGGCGCCAACGGCCTTGCCGACGACGGCCGGATCGCCCTCGACGTCGAGCAGGTCGTCCACGATCTGGAAGGCGAGGCCCAGGGCCCTGCTGTAGCGATGCAGCGACTCGCGGCGCCCGGGCGCGAGCGCGGGCCGCGCCGCGGCGGCGAGCATGACGCTGGCGACCAGCAGCGCGCCGGTCTTGCGCGCGTGCATTTCCTCGACCTCCGACAGCGTCAGCTGGCGGCCTGCGGCGGCGAGGTCGATGGCCTGGCCGCCCGCCATGCCATAGGTGCCGCTGGCGGTCGCCAGCAGGCGGATCATGGCCAGCCTCGACGCAGGGTCGGGATTCATGGCCTGATCGTCGGTGAGGATCTGGAACGCCAGCACCTGCAGCGCGTCGCCGGTGAGGATGGCGGTCGCCTCGTCGAAGGCGCGGTGCGTGGTCGGCCGGCCGCGCCGCATGTCGTCGTCGTCCATGGCCGGCAGGTCGTCGTGGACCAGGGAGTAGGCGTGGATCAGTTCGACCGCCGCAGCGGGGCCGTCGAGTTCCGTGAGCGGCACGCCGACGGCCACGCCGGCCGCGTAGCACAGCACGGGCCGGACGCGCTTGCCCGCGCCGAGCACCGAATAGCGCATGGCCTCGTGCAGGCGTGCGGGGACGTCGGTCGAAGGCGGCAGCCAGCGCTCGAGGACCGGCTGGATGCGCGCCTGGTAGTGCGCGACGATTTCCATGGCGGACGGGGCTAAGCTCATGCCGGGGCTCGCGTCAGGATTCTTCGCCTTCAGGCTCGAACTCGGCGAGTCCGGCCTCGTCGCCCGGCTTCTGTACCAGCACCTGTACCCGCTGTTCGGCGGCGCGCAGCGCCGTCTGGCAGGCCCGGGTCAGGGCCACGCCGCGCTCGAACTGGGCCAGCGAGGCTTCCAGCGGCAGGTCGCCCTGCTCGAGGCGCTCGACGATCTGCTCGAGTTCGGCCATGGAGGCCTCGAAGTCCGGGATCGGCTCTGGATTGGCGGCCTTCGGGGCCTTGGCTTTGCTCATGGGGTACCGCGGGCGACAGGGCGGTTGCAGGACGGCGCTACGTTACACAGCGCGCGCCGGACGGGCAACGCGCGATATCCCGTTGACTGTCCTGTAGCGGTGGAAGTATGTCGATTCCAGGCGGCCGGGGTGGGCTAGAATGCGGCCCCTCCCGATCGGCCCGCCGGAGAGACGACTCGCGCGATGAGCCAGACCTATACCGCATCCGACATCGAGGTCCTGACCGGACTGGAACCCGTGCGCCGCCGCCCGGGCATGTACACCGACACGCGCAATCCCAACCACCTCGCCCACGAGGTGGTGGACAACAGCGTCGACGAGGCCCTGGGCGGACACTGCCAGCAGATCACGGTGCGGCTGTTCAAGGACGGGTCACTGTCCGTCGAGGACGACGGCCGTGGCATGCCCGTCGACATCCACCCGCAGGAAAAGCTCTCGGGCGTCGAACTGATCCTCACGCGCCTGCACGCGGGCGGCAAGTTCTCCGGCAAGAACTACGAGTTCGCGGGCGGCCTGCACGGCGTCGGCGTCTCGGTGGTCAACGCCCTGTCGACGCGGCTCGACTGCCGCGTCCGGCGCGACGGCAAGGAATACTCGATCGGCTTCCAGGACGGCAAGACCGCCTCGAAGCTCGAAGTCGTCGGCACCGCCAGGCGCGGCGTCAGCGGCACGACCGTGCACTTCTGGCCGGACCCGAAGTTCTTCGACACGCCGAACTTCTCGCTGCAGCGCCTGCGCCACATGCTGCGCGCCAAGGCCGTGCTGTGCCCGGGCCTGCGGATGCGCCTCGAGGTGGAGGCCACCGGCGAGTCCGAGGAATGGTTCTATTCGGGCAACCTCTCCGAGTACCTGACCGAGGAACTCGGCACGGTCGCGCGGCTGCCGGCCGAGCCCTTCGCGGGCAGCCTGAAGGGTGGCCACGAGGCCGCCGAGTGGGCGTTCTGCTGGGCGCCCGACGCCGAGACGCAGGTTGCCGAGAGCTACGTCAACCTGATCCCCACGCCGGAGGGCGGCACGCACGTCAACGGCCTGCGCTCGGGCGTGACGGACGCCGTGCGCGAGTTCTGCGAGTACCGCAACCTCGTGCCGCGCGGCGTCAAGCTCGCGCCCGAGGACGTCTGGCAGCGCATCAGCTTCGTGCTGTCGGTGAAGATGCAGAACCCGCAGTTCGCCGGCCAGATCAAGGAGAAGCTGTCGTCGCGCGAGTCCGCGGCCTTCGTCTCCGGCGTCGTCAAGGACGCCTTCGCGCTGTGGCTGAACCAGCACCCCGAGGCGGGCGACAAGATCGCGCAGTTCGCGATCCAGAACGCGCAGGACCGCATGAAGGCGGCGCAGAAGGTCACCCGCAAGCGCATCGTCAACGGCCCCGCCCTGCCGGGCAAGCTGGCCGACTGCACGCTGCAGGAGCCGGCGCGCTGCGAACTGTTCCTGGTCGAGGGCGACTCGGCGGGCGGCTCGGCCAAGCAGGCGCGCGAGCGCGAGTTCCAGGCCGTGATGCCGCTGCGCGGCAAGATCCTCAACACCTGGGAAGTCGAGCCGGGCGCCGTGCTGGAGTCGCAGGAAGTCAGCAATATCTCGACCGCGCTGGGCGTGGACCCGGGCTCCAGCGACATCTCCGGCCTGCGCTACCACAAGGTCTGCATCCTCGCCGACGCCGACTCCGACGGCGCGCACATCGCCACGCTGCTGTGCGCGCTGTTCCTCCGGCACTTCCGCAAGCTCGTGGTCGAAGGCCACGTCTACGTGGCGATGCCGCCGCTGTTCCGCATCGACATCGGCAAGCAGGTCTATTACGCGCTCGACGAGGCGGACCGGCAGGGCACGCTCGACCGGCTCGCGGCCGAGGGCGTGCGCGGCAAGCCGGTGATCACGCGCTTCAAGGGCCTGGGCGAGATGAGCGCGCCGCAGCTGCGCGAGACCACGATGAACCCCGAGACGCGCCGGCTGGTGCAGCTGACCATCGAGTCGACTGACGGCGCCGACCAGGTCATGGACATGCTGCTGGCCAAGAAGCGCGCGTCCGACCGGCGCGAATGGCTCGAGACCAAGGGCAACCTTGCGGCTATCTGACAGGCAGGCCATCTGAGATGCAGGAACTGGAACTGAACTTCGAGGGTGTCGAGCGCCGGCCGCTCAAGGCCTTCACCGAGCAGGCGGACCTCGACTATTCGATGTACGTGATCCTGGACCGCGCGCTGCCGCTGCTCGCGGACGGCCTCAAGCCGGTGCAGCGCCGCATCATCTTCGCGATGAGCGAACTCGGCCTGTCCGCCGGCTCCAAGCACAAGAAGTCCGCGCGAACCGTCGGCGACGTCATCGGCAAGTACCACCCGCACGGCGACTCGGCCTGCTACGAGGCCATGGTCCACATGGCCCAGGACTTCTCGTACCGCTACCCGATCGTCGACGGCCAGGGCAACTGGGGCTCCACGGACGATCCCAAGTCCTTCGCGGCAATGCGCTACACGGAGTCGCGCATGCGCCCCTACGCGGCGGTGCTGCTGTCCGAGCTCGGCCAGGGCACGGTGGACTGGACCCCGAACTTCGACGGCACGCTCGACGAGCCCGCGGTGCTGCCGGCGCGCCTGCCGAACGTGCTGCTGAACGGCGCCATGGGCATCGCGGTCGGCATGTCGACCGACATCCCGCCGCACAACCTGCGCGAGATCGCCGCGGCCTGCATCAAGCTGCTGGACGATCCCGAGGCCAGCACGCGCGAGCTGTGCAAGCACGTCCAGGGTCCCGACTTCCCGACCGGCGGCGAGATCGTCACGCCGCGCGCGGAACTCAAGGCCATCTATGAGACCGGCACCGGCACCTACAAGGCGCGCGCCACCTGGACCATCGAGGACGGCGAGATCGTCGTCGACGCGCTGCCGTACCAGGCGTCGGGCAGCAAGGTGCTCGAGCAGATCGCGGCGCAGATGCGCGCCAAGAAGCTGCCCATGGTCGAGGACCTGCGCGACGAGAGCGACCACGAGTATCCGACGCGGCTGGTGATCACGCCGCGCTCGAACCGCGTCGACGTCGAGCAGCTCATGGCGCACCTGTGCGCGACCACCGACCTCGAGCGGACCTACCGCGTCAACCTCAACGTCATCGCGCTGGACGGGCGGCCCAAGGTGCTCGGCCTGCGCGACCTGCTCGTCGAGTGGCTGTCCTTCCGCAAGGTCACCGTGCAGCGGCGCCTGCAGTGGCGGCTCGACAAGGTGCTGGCGCGCCTGCACATCCTCGACGGCCTGCTGATCGCCTACCTGAACCTCGACGAGGTGATCCGCATCGTCCGCACCGAGGACGAGCCGAAGCAGGCGCTCATCGCGCGCTTCGCGCTGTCCGAGATCCAGGCCGAGGCCATCCTCGAGACCAAGCTGCGCAACCTCGCCAAGCTCGAGGAAATGAAGATCCGCGGCGAGCAGGACGAGCTCTCGCGTGAGCGCGACGATCTCGCCGGCACGCTCGGCAGCGCCGCGCGGCTGCAGGCCCTGGTCCGCAGCGAGATCGAGCGCGACGCCGCCGAGTACGGCGACAAGCGCCGCACGCGCATCGTCGAGCGCGAGGCCGCGAAGGCGATCGACGAGACCGAGCTGGTCTCGGCCGAGCCCGTCACCGTGATGCTGTCGACGCTGGGCTGGGTGCGCGCGGCCAAGGGCCACGACATCGACCCGCGCAGCCTGTCCTACAAGACCGGCGATGCGTTTCAGGCCGCCGCGCTCGGCCGAAGCACCCAGCAGGCCGTGTTCGTCGATTCGACGGGACGCGCCTACAGCCTGCCCGCGCACACGCTGCCCTCGGCGCGCGGCCAGGGCGAGCCGCTGTCGGGCCGGCTCGACCCGCCGGACGGCGCCACCTTTGCCGCCGTGATGATCGGCGAGCCCGCAGACCGCTGGCTGCTCGCCTGCGACGCGGGCTACGGGTTCATTGCAAGGCTGGAGGCGCTGCAGGCGCGCAACCGCGCCGGCAAGGCCGTGTTCAACCTCCCGGAGAACGCGCGCGTGCTGGCGGCCGCCGCCGTCCCCGCCGATCCCGAGGCGCTGGTGGTCGCGACGAATTCGGAAGGGCGCCTGCTGGCGTTCCCCGTCGCCGAGCTACCCGAGATGGACAAGGGCCGCGGCAACCTCATGTTCGGCATCCCTGGCAAGAAGGCCCGCGCCGGCGAGGAACTCATGGTCGGCGCGTCCATCGTCGCGCCCGGGCAGTCGCTCGCGCTCTATTGCGGCGACCGCAAGATGACGCTGTCCTACAAGGACCTCGCCGAGTACCGCGGCGAGCGCGGCCAGCGCGGCGCGATGCTGCCAAGAGGGTGGCGCAAGGTCGACCGTATCGAGGTGGCGCAAGGCTGAGGGACACTGAGGGGTCAGACCCCCCTTGTGTACCTGCCGCAGGTACACAAGGGGGGTCTGACCCCTCCGCCCACATCAGCGTTGAAGGGAGCTACCCCTCCGCCCACCTCAGCGTTGAAGGGAGCCACCCCTCCGCCCACATCAGCGTTGAAGGGAGCCACCCCTCCGCCCACCTCAGCGTTGAGGGGGGCAGAACCGTAGGGTGCCCTTAGCCGAGCACTATCTCTTCTGGGGCGTTCACGAAAAAGCCCTGAATAAACTCCACCCCGAGCTGCCACAGCACGGCCATGGTGTTGGCGTCCTCGACGCGCTCGGCGATCGTCACGGCGCCGGCTGCGCGTGCGGTGGCCACCAGGTGCTTCACGAGCTGCTGCTTTTCGGTGTCGTTGGCCAGGCCCTGCATCAGCGCGCCGGCGATCTTCACGAAATCCGGCTTGAGGTGGTGCGCCAGGCCCTCTGGGTCGCGGCCGCTGCCGAAGCCCTCGAGCGCGAAGCGGAAGCCGAGGCGGCGCAGCGAGTCCCGCAGCTCGATCGCCTGGCGCAGGCTGGGGGCAGCCACCGACTCCGCGAGCTGGAACACGATGCGTTCGCCATCGGCACGCGTCGACCGCAACTGGTTCTGCAGCCAGATCGTCAGCGAGGGATCGCGCAGGGTATCCGCCGACAGGCGCACGAACAGGGCGCCGGGCAGGCGCTGGGCGGCGAAGGCCATCGACGCGCCGATCACCCAGCGATCGATGTTCTTCATGAGGTCGTGGCGTTCGGCGGCCGGAATGAACTCGGAGGGGAGCACTTCGTCGCCCTGGTCGTCGATCATCCGGACCATGACGTCGTACATGCCCTTGTCGTCGCCGAGCAGGCTGGCGATGGGCTGCTGGACCAGCCGGAAGCGGCCGTCCATGAGCGCCGACTTGATGTGCCGCACCCAGAGCTTGTCGCCGTCCAGCACGCGCAGGTGCATGCCGCTCTCATCCGACCAGATGACCCGGTTTCCGCCCTGCTCGCGGCCGCGACGATTGGCCTCGAACGCGTCCGATGCCGGCCCGTCGGGATCCATGACCGAGCCGGGGACCAGGCCCAGGCCGATCGTGCAGGTGGTCGAGATGGACCGCGCGCCGACCTGGAACACCTCGGCGCCGACCTTGTTCAGGACGTGGTCCGCCCAGGCGCCGACGTCGCGCGTATTGCCGCGCTCGATCAGCAGCATGAAGCCGTTGCCGGCAAACCGGCCGCCGATGTCCGACGGCTGGAGCTGCTGACGCAACAGGCGCGCGAACTCCGCCAGGAAGTCCTCGCCGGCCAGTACGCCGACGTCGGCCAGCACGGCGTCGAATTTGTCCGGTTCGACGTAGGCGAAGTGGCGTACGCCGCCGCGCACGGGCTCGGTCAGGCGGCGGCGGACCGCCTCGACGAAGAACTTGCGATGCAGCAGGCCGGTCGTGGCGTCGCACTGCACGGCCTCGGTGAGCTTGCGTTCCATCTCCTGGTTGTCGCGCGTGCCGGCCGGCACTGCGATGCGCACGGCGGCTTCGCCCTCGAATTCCGCGCTGCCGAACTGGAACTCGAGTTCGAGGCCCGTGCCGTCGGCCATCAGCGCGGTGGCGCGCAGCGGGTGACCCGACCAGCGTCCCTGCAGGCAGGCCGAGAGCGCGCCCTTGATGGCGGCGTGCGCGTCGGTATTGAACAGGTCCATCGCCGGCATGCCCACCAGGGCCTCGGCATCGTCGTAGCCGAACAGGTCCAGCCAGGCCGGATTGGCATCGACGACGATGCCTTCCTGCACGTGCGCGATGGCGTCGGCGGAGCCGGTCATGAAGGCCTGCAGCTGGCGGCGGGCCTCGCGTGCCGAGGACAGCGTGGACGACAGCGCGCGGTCGAGGCGGAAGGCCTTGAGCTCGCGACTGACCACGAGTTGCAGGCGTTCGACGTTGTCGATGGTGACCACGTCCTGGGCGCCCGCGCGCATGAAGCGGGCCATGGTGGATTCGTCGAGGCCGTCGGTGACCACCACGACCGGGACCTCGGGCGCGAAGCGGGCGCGGATCTCGAGCGCGGTGTCGACTTCGCTGGAGCCGTTTTCGGCGAACAGGATGACGATCTCCGGGACGACCTGCAGCAGCGCGTCGCCGAAGTCGGTCGAGTCCGGAAGCCAGCTCGGGTGAACGGGGTGGCCGGCCTTGCGCAGGGCCCTGTTGACTGCCTCGACCTGGTCTTGTTGCCGGGTCAGTA
>JADZCS010000099.1 GCA_020851435.1 Gammaproteobacteria bacterium
CGCTCGCGAGCAGCACGACCAGCGCGTTGACGATCGTGCGTTCGTCGACGAGGCGGCCGAGCGGGCGGTAGTCGGCGCCCAGTGCGGTGATCGCGGCGGCGCGCTGGGTCGCGGCCACCGTGAGCGCGTCGCGCAGCGGCGGGTTCGGCGCCACGAAAGCCGCGCCGGGCACGTGCAGGCCCATGACTTCCATGAGGAACTGGTTGCTGTTGGCCGTGCCGTAGAAGGTGCAGGTGCCGGGCGAGTGGTAGCTCTGCGTCTCGGCCTCGAGCAGCGCCTCGCGGCCGACCTTGCCCTCGGCGAACTCGCGGCGCACGCGCGCCTTCTCGGCATTGGGCAGGCCCGAGGGCATGGGTCCCGCCGGCACGAACACGGCCGGCAGGTGGCCGAAGGCGAGCGCGCCGATCAGCAGTCCGGGCACGATCTTGTCGCAGACGCCCAGGCACAGCACGGCGTCGAAGGCGTCGTGCGACAGCGCCACGCCGGTCGCCATGGCGATCACGTCGCGGCTGAACAGCGACAGTTCCATGCCAGGCTGGCCCTGCGTGACGCCGTCGCACATCGCCGGCACGCCGCCGGCGAACTGCGCGACCGCGCGCGCGTCGCGGGCGGCACGCTTGATGAGCCCCGGGAAACGCTCGAAGGGCTGGTGCGCCGAGAGCATGTCGTTGTACGCGGAGACGATCGCGAGGTTGGGCCAGGCGAGGGCCTTGAGGTCCTGCTTGTCTGCCGGGCCGACGCCGGCAAACGAGTGCGCGAGGTTCGTGCACGACAGGCCCTGGCGGGCGGGGCCCTTGCCGCGCGCGTGCTCGATGCGGGCCAGGTAGGCGCTGCGCGTGTCCCGGCTGCGCTCGACGATGCGCGCGGTCACGGCGGCGACGGTGGGGTGCAGCGGGGGAGTGGGGATGGCAGTCATGGTCCAAATCCTACCCCAATCGATGTAGCAAACCTACAGAATTATCGCGACTGTGCCCCTGTCAAGCCCGTGAATTCAGTTAAATCAATCAGTTAAATAATTACTGAAAGACCGCGAAATCTGCGTTACGCTAACGTTCTGTAGTTTAACTACATCTGGTGACCTCGATGAGCGTGCCTTCCGCCTCTGCCCTGCATCCCCGCGTCCTGCCGGATTTCGACCTCGTGCTGTTCGGCGGCACGGGCGACCTGGCCATGCGCAAGCTGCTGCCGGCGCTGTTCAACCGCCACCGCCACGGCGAGATGGCCGCCGGCGCCCGCGTGATCGGCGTGGCCCGCGGCGCGCTCACGCGCGACGAATACACGGCGCTCGCCGAGGCCTCGTGCCGAACCCGCCTGGGGGACGAGTTCGATGCCGAGCAGTGGCCGGGCTTCGCCGCGCGCCTGCACTACCTGCGCGTCGATGCGACGGCCCGCGCCGACTATGCCGCGCTCAGCGCGCTGCTCGGCGGTCGCGAGTCGGTGGTGCGGCTGTTCTTCCTGTCGACGGCGCCCGACCTGTTCACATCGATCTGCTGCGAGCTGGCGCACGCCGGCGCGGTCACGCCCGCGTCGCGCATCGTGCTCGAGAAGCCGCTGGGCACGGATGCCGCCTCGGCGAACAAGATCAACGAGACGGTCGCAAGCGCCTTCCGCGAGCACCAGATCTATCGCATCGATCACTACCTCGGCAAGGAGACGGTGCAGAACCTGCTCGCGCTGCGCTTCGGCAACGCGCTGTTCGAGCCGCTGTGGCGGCGCGGCCAGGTGAGCCACGTGCAGATCACCGTGGCCGAGCAGCTCGGCGTGGGCTCGCGCGCCGACTTCTACGACGACACGGGCGCGCTGCGCGACATGGTCCAGAACCACCTGCTGCAGCTGCTGTGCATCCTGGCGATGGAGCCGCCCGCGAGCAGCGCCGCCGACGCGGTGCGTGACGAGAAGCTCAAGGTGCTGCGCGCGCTGCGGCCGATCGGCGACGCCGAGGCGGTCGTCAACACGGTGCGCGGGCAGTACCGCGCGGGCGTGATCGGCACCACGCCGGTCGGCGGCTACCTCGACGAGGAGGGCGTGGCGCCTGACAGCGCGACCGAGACCTTCGTGGCGCTGAAGGCGCAGATCGAGACCTGGCGCTGGGCCGGCGTGCCCTTCTACCTGCGCACGGGCAAGCGCCTGCCGGAGCAGGTCGCCGAAATCGTCATCACCTTCGAGGAAGTGCCGCACTCGATCTTCGACGGCACGCCGTCCTCGCAGCCGCCGAACCGGCTGGTGATCCGCCTGCAGCCCGACGAGAACATCACGCTGCGCATCCTCGCCAAGAGCCCGGGCGAGGCGATGCGCCTGAAGGCCGTGGACCTCAGCCTGGATTTCGCGGAGTCGTTCAAGGCGCGCAGGTTCGACGCCTACGAGCGCCTGCTCGGCGACGCGATCCAGGGCAACCTGACCTTGTTCATGCGCCGCGACGAGGTCGACGCGGCCTGGCGCTGGATCGACCCGATCCGCGCGGCCTGGGATGCGGACGGCGACGGCCCGCGGCCCTACACGGCGGGCACCTGGGGCCCGTCGGCGGCCAGCGCGCTGATCGCGCGCGACGGCTTTTCCTGGCACGGGGAACTCTGAAGATGCCTCACCACTGTTTTCACGACGACGCGAGCCTGTCGGCAAGGCTCGCGGACGACGTCGCGGCCGCGCTGACGCGGCGCATCGATGCCCAGGGCTCGGCGAGCCTGGTCGTCTCGGGCGGCCGCACGCCGCTGCCGTTCCTGCGCGAGCTCGCGACGCGGCCGCTGGCCTGGGCGCGCGTGGTCGTGCTGCTCGCCGACGAGCGCTGCGTGGCCCTCGACGATGCCGCGAGCAACCAGCGCATGGTGCGCGAGAACCTGCTGATCGGCGCGGCGCAGGCCGCGAGCCTGCTGGAAATCGACGCGACCGCGCCCGATGCGGCCCTGCAGTGGCAGTTGCAGCTCGACGCGCTGCCGCGGCCGTTCGCCGCGGTGGTGCTGGGCATGGGCGACGACGGTCACTTCGCCTCGCTGTTCCCGCGCATGCCGGGCATCGCGGCGGCGCTCGATCCCGCGCAGCCGGCCGACGTGGTGCGCGGGCTCGCGCCCGCCGAGCCGCAGGCGCGCCTGTCGCTGAACCTCGGCGCGCTGTGCGACACGGACCTGCTCGCGCTGCACGTCACCGGTCCCGCCAAGCTCGCGACGCTGAACCGCGCCG
>JADZCS010000100.1 GCA_020851435.1 Gammaproteobacteria bacterium
CAGCAGCGCGAGCTGCGCGTAGGTGTCCGGCGTCAGGTTGGAGACCAGCTCGGAGAGACGCATGGTGGTCCTCAGTTCCCCGCCGGTGCGGCCGGGGCCGGCGTCGGGGTGGCTTCGACCGGCGCGGCCGGCGCCGGCAGGTCGTTACGACCGGCGCGGATGTCGACGCCCAGGCGCTGCAGGTACGCGATCAGCGCGATGACGTCCTTGTGGGTCTTGCCGGTGGGGCCGCCGTTCTTGACCAGCTTGGCCCCGACCTCCTCGGCCTGCGCCCGGGCCAGCGCCGCGGCGTTGCGCTTGGCGTCGGCGCCGTAGGGCACGCCGAGCGTCACCATCGCGTTGATGCGGGCCTGGATCGAGCCGTAGTCGATGTTGTCCTTCAGCAGGTGCGGGTAGCGCGGCATGATGCTGCCCTTCGACGTCGACCGCGGGTTGTCGAGGTGGCGCAGGTGCCAGTACTCGTCGCGCCGGCCGCCCTCGCGGGCCAGGTCGGGGCCGATGCGCCGGCTGCCCCACTGGAACGGGTGGTCGTAGATGAACTCGCCCGGCTTCGAGTACTCGGTCGGCACGCCGCCGAGGCCGTAGCGGACGGTCTCGTCGACGAACGGCCGCACCATCTGCGAGTGGCAGTTGTAGCAACCCTCGCGGATGTAGATGTCGCGGCCGTAGAGCTCGAGCGGCGTGTACGGCTTGACCGTCGCGATCTTCGGCACGTTGGACTTGATGAGGAAGGTCGGGATGATCTCGAACAGCGAGGCGACGATCACCGCCAGCGCGACCAGCACGCTGAACGTGGTGGGCAGGCCCTCGAACTTGCGGTGCCAGTGGCCGTGGTGCTCGGCCTTGGCGGTGGCGGCGTCGCGCACGCGCGGCGGCACCTCGACCTCGACCTCGGCGTACTTGGCCGGGCGGGTCTGCCAGGTCTTGATCAGGTTGTAGGCCGCCATCACGATGCCGCTGATGTAGAGCGTGCCGCCCAGGGCGCGCACCCAGTACATCGGCATCAGGCGGGTGACGGTCTCGAGGAAGTCCGGGTACTGCAGGCGGCCGGTGTCATCGAACGCGCGCCACATCAGGCCCTGGGTGATGCCCGCGGCCCACATCGACACGACGTACAGCGCGATGCCGACGGTGGCGACCCAGAAGTGGACGGTGGCCAGCTTCGTCGACCACAGCTTGGTCTGGTACAGGCGCGGGGCCAGCCAGTACACCATGCCGAAGACCATGAAGCCGACCCAGCCCAGCGCGCCGCCGTGGACGTGCGCGATGTTCCAGTCGGTGTAGTGCGAGAGCGCGTTGACGCTCTTGATCGACATCATCGGCCCCTCGAAGGTCGACATGCCGTAGAACGTGATGCCGACGACGAAGAACTTGAGCACCGGGTCAGCCGCGACGCGGTTCCAGGCGCCGCGCAGCGTCAACAGGCCGTTGATCATGCCGCCCCACGACGGCATCCACAGCATCACCGAGAACAGCATGCCCAGCGTCGACGCCCACTGCGGCAGCGCGGTGTAGTGCAGGTGGTGCGGGCCGGCCCAGATGTAGATGAAGACCAGCGACCAGAAGTGCAGGATCGACAGCCGGTAGCTGAAGACCGGCTTCTCGGCGGCCTTGGGCAGGAAGTAGTACATGAGCCCGAGGAACGGCGTGGTCAGGAAGAACGCCACCGCGTTGTGCCCGTACCACCACTGCATGAAGGCGTCCTCGACGCCGGCGTACAGCGAGTAGCTCTTGAGCGGGCTCCACGGCACCGCCAGCGAGTTGAAGATGTGCAGGATCGCGACGGTGATGATCGTCGCGATGTAGAACCACACCGCGACGTAGAGGTGCTGCTCGCGGCGGTTGCGCAGCATGCCGAAGAAGTTCACCGCGAAGGTCACCCACACCACCGCGATGGCGATGTCGATGGGCCACTCGAGCTCGGCGTATTCCTTGCCCTCGGTGAAGCCGAGCGGCAGGGTCAGGGCGGCCGAGACGATGATCAGCTGCCAGCCCCAGAAGTGGATCTTCGACAGCGTGTCGGAGAGCGGGCGAGCCTTCACCAGGCGCTGCGTCGAGTAGTACACCGCTCCGAACAGCGCGTTCCCCGCGAAGGCGAAGATCACCGCGTTGGTATGGAGCGGGCGGAGTCGTCCGAAAGTCAGGTACGGCGCGAAGTTCAGCTGGGGGACGGCGAGCTGGAGGGCCAGGAGCAGGCCCACCACCATGCCGACCGTTCCCCAGAGGATCGTCGCCGCAACGAACTTGCGGACGATGTCGTCGTCGTAGCGCAAGGTGTCTTGTTGCGTCATCGTGCGCCCGCGCTTACGCAACCAGCGTGCCGGCGCAGGATGGCGCCCCGGTCACCGGTTCCGCGCACGTTCTGCGCGGGTGGCAAACCCGGCTAGGAGCCGATGCAGGACGTGCGCACGAGGTCCGCCAGGAGTGCGTCCTCCCGCCGCACGTGCTCGCGGAGATCGCGCAGCACGGCGGCCAGGGCGCGCACCGACGGGTCGTCGAGCCCGAGCGCCAGGGCGGCGTGGTTGTCGAGGTGGCGCGGGTCGTCGCCCATCAGCTCGAGGTGGGCTTCCTCGTAGGCCTGGTGCTCCTCCAGCGCCGCCGAGATCACGCGCACCGCCTTGGCCAGGGCCTCGGCGTCGACCGCGCCCTCCTCGGTCGCGATCAGCAGCGCGTCACACCGATCGAGCAGCCCGCGCAGATGCGCGTGCTGACGCTGCAACTCCAGCACGACCTCGAGCGACATGG
>JADZCS010000101.1 GCA_020851435.1 Gammaproteobacteria bacterium
CTTACTTCCAGGCACCGAAGGCGTACCACTCGATCTCCTCGCCCAGGCGGCCGGTGCGGTTGCCGAATCGGGCGCCACGCTCGATGTTCGCCTTGAACTCGGATTCCGGGGTGTAGGTGTAGCGCGGAACCACGGCCTCGACAAATCGCCCGGGCGCAAAGCCGGCGGCGGCGCAGAGCTGCGGGAGATCCTGGTCGCGGAACGGCTTGTACCAGGGCTCCTTGTTGTAATAGCTGTCCCAGTCAAGGTAGAAGCGGTCGTAGGGCTGCTGCAGCCGGTTGTTCGGCGGCAGTTCCATGTTCAGGAAAAGGCCGCCCGGCTTGAGGACCCGGAAGGCCTGCCGGAAGTAGGCGCGGATGTCCTTCAGCGGCAGTTCGTGCAGGAACATGGACGAGAACACGACGTCGAAGCTCTCGTCCGGAAAATCCAGGTTCGTCGCGTTCATCTGCATGAACCGCACCGGCAGGCCGAAGCTGGCGGCACGGGCCGCCGCGTAGCGCACCAGGCTCGCGCTCACGTCGATGCCGGTCACCTCGGCGTCCGGGAAGGTCTGCGCCCAGGGCAGCGTGTTGTGCCCCACCGTGCAGCCGGCATCGAGGATGCTGCGCGGGCGGAAGTCCGGATAGGCCAGTCGCACGTAGTTGGCGAAGGAATGGCCGATGTCGTCGATGTCCCGGCCCATCTGGTTGAACGCGAAGACGTTGATGCTGTGGTCGTAAATGGCTCCCGCAGCCACATCGTCCGGCTGGTACTCGGTGTGGTAGCTGCCCGGCGTCAGGTGCACGTCGATGTTGGTGACGTTGCTCGGCACCTTGAGAGCGGGGTTCAGGACGGCCTTGCCGGGCCGTGCCCGGACGCGGTCATTCAGGTCCTCGAGGTTGCGGTCCACCATCGGGATGACGGACCGGAAGACCATCTCCTGGGCGTTGTAGCGAATCGAGCTGTAGAAGCGGAAGTAGCGCTGGTCCTGCATGGCGTCGTGCACTTCGTCGCCGTCGGCAGGCGCGCGCCCGTGCGCGCGCTCGAACGCGGGCAGCACCCGTTGTTCGTAGTTGGCGCGCATCGACGCGGCCATGTCGGCCAGCACGTGCTTGCGCAGGGACGAGACGAACTCCTGCCGCGTGCGTTCGTCGCGGGTGGGGGTCACGCGCAGGTCGTGAGAGAGGTCCTTGAGCATGGGTGCGGATCCTTGCGCTGGCGCAGCGTTGCCATGGAGGTCGCAACTCTGATATCTTGTTTTTGCTCTGTCAAATACAACTTTTGTTTGTTTTCAACCAAACAGCGGGACACTGGCAAGACCATGCAGACGCTCATCGTTCTCTTCAGCCTGAAGCCCGGCACCGACCCGGCTGCCTACGAAGCCTGGGCCCGGAGCACCGACCTGCCCGTCGTCCGGAAACTGCCGTCCGTGGACAGCTTCGAGGTCTTCCGTACCGCAGGGCTGTTCGGCTCAGACCAGAAGGCGCCTTACGACTACGTGGAGATGATCGGGATCCGCGACATCCCCGGGTTTCGCGGCGACGTGGCCACGGAAACGATGCGCCGCGTGGCGGGCGAGTTCCGGCAGTTTGCGGACAGCCCCGTGTTCATGCTCACCAACCGCATCAGCCAGGAATGACCATGCGAGGACTCACGGGCAAAGTGGCCATCTGCACCGGCTCCGGCCGCCGCCAGGGCCTGGGTGCCGCCATTCTCAAGCGGCTGGCAGCAGAGGGTTGTGACGTGGTGGTATCCGACCTCGGCACGCCTGACAGGCTTCTCGGGGCCGGCGACATCGGCGCCACCGACGAGATGCAGGCAGTCGCCACGGAACTCCGTGCCACCGGCGCGCGGGTGCTGGTCGTGCCCTGCGACGTGCGCAACGAAGCCAGCGTGCAGCAACTCATCCAGCGTACCGTGGCCGAGTTCGGCCGCCTCGACATCCTGGTGAACAATGCCGGGGTCGGCTACATGATGAAGCCCTTCGACGAGGCGACGCTCGATGAATGGCAGCTGGTCATGGACGTGAACCTCACCGGCACCTTCCTGTGCTCGAAGCACGCCGCGCGCCAGATGCGCGCCGCGGGTAACGGCGGGCGCATCATCAACATCGCGAGCCAGGCCGCCAAGTCGGGCTTCGCCCACCTGGCAGGCTATGTTGCCTCCAAGCACGGCATGATCGGCTTCACGCGCTCCATCGCCATCGAGCTCGGTGGCGACGGAATCACGGTCAACGCCGTGTGCCCCAACCACGTCACCACCGACCTCGGCGCGAAGCAGAACGAGTACTACGCGCGCTACCAGGGCCTGACGCTCGAGCAGTTCCAGGCGGCCCGGCGCAAGCGGATTCCCCTGGGCAGGCCCGGACTGCCCGAGGACACCGCCGCCGCCGTCGCCTTCCTGGCCTCCGACGACGCGTGCTACATCACCGGCGACGCCATGAACGTGAGCGGCGGCGAAGAAACCCACTGACGCGGGCCGCAGGGAAAGGGAACATGGAACACCGGCAACTCGAGCGCTTCCTGGCCGTCATCGACCACGGCAGCCTGGTGGCGGCGGCCCGCCACCTGCACCTCACGCAGCAGGCGCTGAGCGCCAGCCTGGCGAACCTCGAGCAGGACCTGGGCGTGCGCCTGTTCGACCGCAGCCCCGGCGGCATCACTCAGCCCACGGCCCATGGGCAGGCCCTGGTGCGGCACGCGCGTTCGCAGCTCGCCGGCGCGGAACGGGCCCGCCAGGAACTGCTCAACCTGAGCGACGGCCAGACCGGCACGGTCACCGTCGGCCTGGGCGAGTCCTTCGCCGGGGACATCATTGCGGCAGCCCTGATGCGTTTCCGCGAGCTGCGCCCGGGGATTCGCGTGAACCTGATCGAGGGCTACTCGGAGAAATTGCGGCACCGGCTGTATGAGGGCGAGTTCGACTTCATCGCCGCGGGGGTCAGTGCCTACGAACTGGCCGAGGGCTTCACGCGCGAGGTCATCTACTCCACCAACGACGTCATCGCCGTCAGGCCGGAGCACCCGCTGGCGCGACGCCGCAGCCTGACGCTCAAGGACCTGCAGGGCTTCACCTGGCTGGTGCCCTACTCGCGCCCCACCGACCTGGAGGTGATCGTCGAGGCCTTCGTCGCCGAAAACCTCGAGCCGCCCCGCCGGATCATCGGCAGCGACGCCTACCGCATCGGCCTGCAGCTGCAGCTGGCGAGCGATCTGCTGATCATGGTGTCCCCTGCCGTGATCGCCCCGGAACTGGCGCGCCGGCCCGCGACACTGAAGGTGCTCCCGATCGCGAAGCCCACCGAGCAGCGAAACGCCAGCCTGATCTTTCCGTCGGACCGGCCCCTCACGCCACCGGCTGCGCTGCTCCTCGAGGAAGTGCGCAAGGTGGCCCGTACGGCGCGGATTTCCTCAGGAACCTCGTCCAAAGCGTAAAGCGGGTATCAAGTCCGCTCGTGCCCGCCCCCGGCAAGCCAGCCCGAGATCAACTCCACGGCCCGCCGCGTCTCGTCGGTCGACACCGCGAACGACAGGCGCACCCACCGCCCGCCTTCGACCGCGTCGAAATCGAAGCCGGTGTTGAGGGCCACGCCGGTGTCGGCGAGCAGGCGATGGCAGAAGGCCAGCGAGTCCTGCGTGAGGTGGCCGACGTCGCAGTACAGGTAGAACGCGCCGTCCGCGGGCGCCCAGCGCGTGATGCCCAGCCGCGGGAGCGCCTCGACGAGGATCTGGCGATTGGCCGCATAGACAGGCAGGTTCGCCGCCAACTCCTCGCGCGCATCCATGGCCGCGAGCGCCGCGTGCTGCGCGGGTGACGACACCGACAGATAGACGTTGCCCGACACGCGGTTCATGGGCTCGACGAACGCGGGCGGCACGACCGCCCAACCCAGGCGCCAGCCCGGCATGCACCAGTACTTCGAGAAGCTCTCGATGACAAAGGCCTCATCGCCCGTCTCGAGCGCGGACACCGCGCGCGGCCCGTAGGTGATGCCGTGGTAGATCTCGTCCGAGATCAGGCGGATGCCGCGCGCGCGGCATACCGCGGCGAGCGATTCGAGTTCGGCCCGGTCCAGCATCGTGCCGGTCGGGTTGGCGGGACTGGCCACGATCAGCGCCGTCGGCGCCGGGTTGAGCGCCTCGACCATCGCCGCGGTGGGCTGGTAGCGCGTCTCGGGACCGCAGGGCAGCTCGAGCGGCTCGATGTGCAGGGCGCGCAGCGTATTGCGGTAGGCCGGATAACCGGGGCGCGCCAGCGCTACGCGATCGCCGGGCCGGCAGAGCAGCATGAACGCCAGTACCAGCGCGCCGGAGGCGCCCGCCGTCAGCACCACGCGCTGCGGGTCGATCTCGACGCCGTACCACTCGCCGTAGTGCGCGGCGATGCGCTCCTTGAGCGCCTCGCTCTCCCAGTAGCCCAGCGTGTCGCCCTCCAGCGCGAGCCGGGCCGCGGCGAGCGCCGCTGCGGGCGCGCGCGCGGTCGGCTGGCCGACCTCCATGTGGATGACGGGCAGGCCACGCCTGGCGCGGGCATTGGCCAGGCGGTTGATGCCGACGCCGTGGAACGGCGAGATGTCGCCGCGAATCGACGCGGGGCTCACTGGCC
>JADZCS010000102.1 GCA_020851435.1 Gammaproteobacteria bacterium
GCGGCGAGCTGCGCAAGCTGCGCGGTGGTCGCGCGGATGCGGGCCTTGAAGGCCTCGGTGTCGAGCGTGTCGCGCAGGCCGCGATTGAGTTCGACGAACCACGGCCACAGGGCCTGGTCGATCATGCTGGCCTTGTTGACCTGCTCACCTGCCGCCGACCAGCGGCGCAGCAGCGGCTGCATGGCTGCGTTGAGGTCCTTGCTGCGCGCGAACTCGTCGCGCAAGCGCCCCAGCGTGGTCACGTCGGTCAGCCGGTCCTGGAAGAATATCTGGCACAGCACGCCCCAGTAGTACGCGTAGTCCCAGGTCACCTTGACCGGGAGCACCTCGGGGTCGCCGAAGATGTCGTACTGGTCGACGTAGAGGGTCATCGTGTTGTCGTAGAACGAGCGCAGGAACTGCTCGTAGATCCGCGCGTAGGCAGCCACGGGCTCGCCCGCGAAATCCTTGGCGACGAGCTCGGTCACGTAGGTGTTCGAGATCGCGATGAAGTCGCTGCCCGGCGAGTAGAAGGGATCGAGGAACACGCCCGCCTCGCCCGTCAGCGCCCAGCGGTCGCCGGAGTACAGCTGCTTGCAGTTGTAGGTGAAGCGGCGCACGCCGGCAAAGTCCTGGAGCAGAAGGCGCTTGCCCTCGAGGTCGCGCGCGAGCCGCGGCTGGTGCGCGTGCAGCCAGTCCATCGCACGCTCGAAGGTGTTCATCGTCTCGTAGGGATGCAGGCGCTGGTCGGCGACGATGCCCACCGAGTGCGAGCCCGACGACAGCGGGATCAGCCACACCCAGTAGCCGCGACCGACGAGGTGGTTGGTGGACAGCCAGCGGTTCCGCGGATCGCAACGGTCCAGCCAGGCCGGGTCTGCGGACCACTCGTCGACGTTGATGCGGGCGCCGATTCGGAACCAGACGCTGTTGGCATCGTGCACGTGGTCCTCGGCGAGCCCGAGGCGACGCTTGACCAGACCCGCCCGGCCCGACGCGTCGATCAGCCAGCGCGCCTCGGCCGTGTGCTCCTGCCCGGCTTCGCTCCAGGTGACGGTGTGGGCCTGGCCGCCGGTGCCCAGCTCGAAGCTGCGCACGGAAGCACCATCGTGGTAGCGGATACCGCGCTCGCGGGCATGCGGGGCCAGGAAGTTCTCGAAGATGCCGCGGTCGACCTGGTAGCTCGGCGTCGGCAGGGCGTGGGACACGCCGAGCTCGAGTGCCTGGTCGAAGTCCTCGCGGCCTTCGGAAAAGAAGAAGCGAAAGCCGAACTTGCGGAGGTGCTTCTCCATGAGGTGGGGCTTGAGCCCCAGCACGGTCTCGAAGTAGTGCGCGCCGATCTCGACCGTGGACTCGCCGATCTTGTGCGCGGCCTCGGGAACGGGGTGGCGCCGCCGCTCGAGCACCAGGATGTCGAGCTCTGGAAAGCGCTGGCGCAGTTGCAGGGCCAGCGTGGTGCCGGCCAGGCCGCCGCCCATGATCACGACGTCGTGCCGCGTCACAGTCATCCCTTACTCCGCCCGCGTGACGGGGATGATCTTCAGGTCCAGCGCCAGGTCCGGACCGAGGGTTTGCACCACCTGTTCGGCCAGGTCTCCGGCGAGCGCCTCGAAGACCGCGAGGCAGCCGGCCATCGCGTTGCCTTCCACCAGCGCGGCGTTGCGCGGCACCGCCGGCGTGGACGCCGCACGCGGCCGCGGCACGACGTCCCAGTCGACGCGCGCGCGTGCCGCCGGACCCTCGCTGGGCGAGATGACCAGGGCCGCGCCCAGCAGGCTGCGGCTGGGCACCATGGTCGCCATGGGACCGCGGGCCGCGATGTCATAGGCCACCACGAGCACGGGCTCCTGCTCGCTCTCCGCCATCACGAGGCCCTCGAGCAGGGCTTCGCCGAAGCTGTGCTCGAACGCGGTCAGCGAGGTGTAGGGCCGCATGCAGCCGGTGCCGATGGTCCAGTAGCCGGCGGCGGCGTTGTGGACCGAGTTGTGGAAGCGCACGGGCGAGATCAGCGTCGGCGTCTTCGCGAGCGTCTCGCACATGTAGTCGCTGATCGTCAGGTCGCCGTGGGTCGAGGCGAAGACCGAGGGCAGGGTCTTCGGATCGCGCGCCGCGGACTCGCAGGCACGCAGTGCAACCTCCAGCGCCACGGCCACGGTGTCGGGCGCGCGACGGCGCTCGGTCGGCGCGAGCAGCGGCGGCGCAGGACGCCCTGCCGGCGTCGACGGCGGCGGAGCGTCTCCGCGCAACACGGCGCGCGCCACATCCCAGCCCGGCAGCAGCGGCGCCCACAGGGCGATTCCGTCGATCCAGGCCGTGCGCGTCGTCATGCCGCCTCCGGCCGGTCGCGGCCGAACAGCAGCGTGCAGTTGTTGCCGCCGAAGCCGAACGAGTTGCTGAGCACGAAACGGACGTCGCCGGTCACGTTGTCGATGCGGATCTGCGGGCCGCAGGCCGGATCGAGCACTTGTGCGTTGAGCGTGCCCGGCATCACGCCGGTCTCGAGCGTCGTGAGCGCGATCACCGCCTCGACGATGCCCGCGGCACCGAGCGTGTGGCCGGTCCAGGCCTTGGTCGAACTCGCCACGGTGCGGGCCGGAAACAGGTCGCGCACGGCAGCAGCCTCGATCTCGTCGTTCTTCTGGCTCGCCGTGCCGTGCAGGTTGATGTAGTCGATGGCCGAAGCCTCGAGCCCGGCGCGCGCGAGCGCCTCGCTCATGGCCAGCCTGGCGCCCAGGCCCTCGGGATGCGGCGAGGACATGTGATGGGCATCGCTGGATTCGCCGTAGCCCAGGAACCACGGCGCGCCGGCCGGGCCCTCGCGCTCCAGCAGCGCGAAACCCGCCGCCTCGCCGAGGCTCAGGCCCTGGCGCTCGACGTCGAACGGCCGGCAGGGCTCGGGCGACACCAGTTCCAGCGAATTGAAGCCGAACAGCACGCTGCCGCACAGCGTGTCGACGCCGCCGACCACCACTGCGTCGGCAAGGCCGATGCGCATCAGTCGCTCGGCCTGCGCGAAGACCTTGGCGCTCGAGGAGCAGGCGGTGGCCACCGTGACGCACGGGCCTTCGAGCCCCAGCGCGAACTGCACGAAGTCCCCGAGGGAATGCGGCGTGTGCACGATCGGCCGGCGCAGGTCCTCGGGATACCGGCCGTCCGCATCGAGGCGACGATAGGCCTCTTCGCTCGCGCCGATGCTGGAGGTCGAGGTGCCCAGCACGAGCGCGACGCGGGCTGCGCCGTAGCGCGCTCGCGCGGCGGTAACGGCGTCGGCGAAGCCGTCGGCGACGAGTCCCAGCCATGCGAGCCGGTTGTTGCGGCACTCCCAGTTCGCAAAGGCCTCGGGAAACGCCGCGTCCTCGACGCCCGGCACCCGACCGATCCAGGTCGGCAGCGGATCCGGGCCGAAATCGTTGAACCGAAGGCCCCCGGCACGCGCCGCGAGCGCGGCCGCCAGTGCCGCGCGCCCAGCGGCCGCGGCGCAGGTCGCGGTATGGGCGCTGACCGACAGTGCACGCATCGGCTGCGGCATGGCTCGCCCGCGCCTCAGGGCGCCGCGAGCTGGAGTTCGCGCGCGATGTCGTTCTGGACGTTCTTCAGCCAGTTGAAGTAGTTGCGGTGGATGAACTTCTGGCCATCCTTGGTCTCTTCGTCGAGATTCGTGCTGCGCAGGTAACGGATGTTGACCGCCTGGGTGTCGTACGCGATTTCCAGCGTCACCGTGTGCACGCGGATGTTGAGCGTGGCCTCGATCCGGCCCGGCGCTTCGCTGTCGACCACCCAGCCGCGGCCAGCCAGGGCCGCGCGGATGACCTTGCTGACCGCAGGCGCCGCCATACCGGCGGGCACGGCGATCGGCGCCGGATCGACGATGGGCTTGGTGGCGCCCATGAGCAATACCAGGAACGGCAGCACGAGCAGCAGGGACAGACGCGAGCGCAGCATGGAACCTCCCGAGGGTGTTGCTGGTAAGGAATCCGGGTGAGCCGGCAGGGTCAGGTGGCGCGCTGGGCCTCGATGTGCGCGGCCAGCGAGCGCAGCGAACCAAAGATCCGGCGGTTGTCCTCATCGTCCGAGCGCAGCTGGAAGCCGTAACGCTTCGAGATCTCGAGCGCGAGTTCCAGGGCATCGATGGAATCGAGACCAAGTCCAGCCCCGAACAGGGGCGCCTCGGGCGCGATGCCTTCCGGCGCCACGCCCTCGAGGTTCAGCGCGGTGACAATCAACTCGGCGACTTCATGCTCAAAAGGCGTGTGCGCCGCGGAAATCTGGGTGTCGGACATACGTGACCGTGCCGTCTGGCGGCAACGCTGTGAGTCTTCAAGTGTATCATGTGGGCCCCGCCGGCCAGAACCTGCACTGATGGCGACTTCCGCTGAACTTCACCTGTCGATGCCGCAGGCCACCTACGTCCAGAACGTACTGGACACGCCGCTGCCGGCCGACACCCTGCTCGCCATAGGCTTCGGCGCGGACTACGCCCTGCCCGATGATCCCCGCTGCCTGCGTGTCGCGCTCGAACCGCTGGCCGCGTCGCCCCGAAGCGAGCTCTGGCGCTGCGGCGAGCCCGCGCGGCCCGGTCGCGATGGCGAGGTCAGGTACGCAACGGGCGGCGGCTGGCTCATGGCGGTCCTCGAAGTCGAGGAAAGGGACCACGGGGACATCACCGCGGCCACGCGCCACGCGTACCGCGAATTCCTGCGCTTCAACGCGGCCTCCGGTTACCCGCAGGTGCTGCGCATCTGGAACTATCTCGACGCCATCACCTCGGGCGAAGGCGATGACGAGCGGTACCGGCAGTTCTGCGTCGGTCGCGCCGAAGCCTTCGGCGAAGCCTGGCGCGGCGCCTACCCGGCGGCGACCGCCATCGGCCGCCGCGACGGGATTCGGGTACTGCAGCTGTACTGGCTGGCCGGCCGGACGCCCGGCACCGCCATCGAGAATCCACGCCAGATCAGCGCCTTCCGCTATCCGCGGCAGTACGGCCCGGCAGCGCCGCGCTTCTCCCGCGCCA
>JADZCS010000103.1 GCA_020851435.1 Gammaproteobacteria bacterium
AGACTGCCTTGAGCATCCGCCGGCGCGCCGGCGAGGGGGTCTGGGTCATGGTGCCTCCTCGATGCTTCCTGCAGCGTCCGGACGCCAGTCCCGCGGGTGCGGGTGGCGACCGGGACCGGTATTATCACTGGTCCCGCCGCCAGCGGGTCAAGAATCGCCTCCCGCAGACCCTCGCCTCGAGTACCGACCCCATGATGCGCCCGATCAAGACCCTTCTCGTCGCCAACCGGGGCGAGATCGCCATCCGAGTCATGCGTGCCTCCACCGAACTGGGCATACGCACGATCGCCATCTATTCGCAGGAGGACCGCTTCTCCCTGCACCGCATGAAGGCGGACGAGAGCTACCTGGTCGGCGAGGGTCGCGGCCCGATCGAGGCCTATCTCGACATCGCCGACATCATCCGGGTCGCGCGCGAGGCGCACGTCGACGCGATCCATCCGGGCTACGGCTTCCTGTCCGAGAATCCTGACTTCGCCGAGGCCTGCGCGGCCGCCGGCATCCTGTTCGTCGGGCCGACGCCGGACACCATGCGTCGCCTCGGCAACAAGGTGCTCGCACGCAACCTCGCGGTGGAGGCGGGCGTGCCGGTCATGCCGGCCACGCCGCCGCTGCCGGACGCCGCCGCGGCCGCCGCGAAGCTCGCCGAGGCGGTCGGCTACCCGGTCATGCTGAAGGCCAGCTGGGGCGGCGGCGGGCGCGGCATGCGCGTCGTCGAGGAGGCCTCGCAGCTCGCCGAGATGGTCGCGGCGGCCCGCCGCGAGGCCAAGGCGGCCTTCGGCAACGACGAGGTCTATCTCGAGAAGCTGATCCGCCACGCGCGCCACATCGAGGTGCAGATCCTCGGCGACACGCACGGCAACCTCGTGCACCTGTGGGAGCGCGACTGCACGGTGCAGCGCCGCAACCAGAAGGTCGTCGAGCGCGCGCCGGCCGTGCACCTGACCCGGGAACAGCGCGAACTGCTGTGCGGGCTGGCGCTGCGCATCGGCCAGGCCGTCCGCTACGTCAACGCCGGCACGGTCGAGTTCCTGCAGGACGCCGACACCGGCAAGTTCTACTTCATCGAGGTGAACCCGCGCATCCAGGTGGAGCACACGGTCACCGAGATGGTCACGGGCATCGACCTGGTCAAAGCACAGGTCCGCATCGCGGCAGGCGCGACCATCGGCGCGCACGACAGCGGCGTCCCGGCGCAGCCCGACATCCACGTGACCGGCCACGCCATGCAGTGCCGCATCACGACCGAGGACCCTGAAAACAACTTCATCCCGGACTACGGCCGCATCGCCGCCTACCGCAGCCCGGCCGGCTTCGGCATACGCCTCGACGCGGGCACCGCGTACTCGGGCGCGTTCATCACGCGCTTCTACGACTCGCTGCTGGTGAAGGTCACGGCCTGGGCGCCCACGCCGGAGGAATGCATCGCGCGCATGCACCGCGCGCTGTGGGAGTTCCGCATCCGCGGCGTGACCACCAACCTGCGCTTCCTCGACCACCTGATCATGCACCCGCGCTTCCCGCGCGGCGACTACACGACCAAGTTCATCGACACCACGCCCGAGCTGTTCCACTTCCAGCGCAAGCGTGACCGCGCGACGCGGATCCTGAACTTCGTCGGCGAGGTCATCGTCAACGGCAACCCCGAGGTCAAGGGCCGCAAGATCCCGGAACGCATCCCCGAGCCGCGTCCGCCGCGCCTGTCGACGGACGACCCGCGCCCCGGCACGCGGCAGCTGCTGGACCAGCTGGGCGCAAAGGGCCTGGCCGACTGGATGCTGAAGCAGGACCAGGTGCTGATCACCGACACGACCATGCGCGACGCGCACCAGTCGCTGCTGGCGACGCGCTTCCGCACGCACGACATGGCGGCGATCGCGCCGCACTACGCGCAGCTGCTGCCCGGCCTGTTCTCGGTCGAGTGCTGGGGCGGCGCAACCTTCGACGTCTCGATGCGCTTCCTCAAGGAAGACCCCTGGGAGCGCCTCGCGACCTTCCGCAAGTCCATGCCCAACCTGCTGCTGCAGATGCTGCTGCGCTCGGCGAACGCCGTGGGCTACACCAACTACCCCGACAACGTCGTGCGCTACTTCGTCGCGCAGGCCGCCGCCGCGGGCGTCGACGTGTTCCGCGTGTTCGACTCGCTGAACTGGGTCGACAACATGCGCGTCGCGATCGACGCGGTGGTCGAGAGCGGCAAGCTCTGCGAAGGCACGATCTGCTACACCGGCAACCTGCTCGATCCCGCCTGCACCAAGTACGACCTGCGCTACTACCTGCGCATGGCGAAGGACCTCGAGAAGGCGGGCGCCCACGTCATCGCGATCAAGGACATGGCGGGCCTGTGCCAGCCGCGCGCGGCCTTCCAGCTGGTCAAGGCGCTCAAGGAAGAAGTCGCGCTGCCGATCCACTTCCACACGCACGACACCAGCGGCCTCGCGGCCGCCAGCGTGCTGATGGCGATCGAGGCCGGCTGCGACGCCGTCGATGCCGCGATCGACTCGATGAGCGGCGGTACCTCGCAGCCCAACCTCGGCTCGATCGTCGAGTCGCTGCGCCACGGCCCGCGCGCCGCGGCCGTCGACCCGGCGCAGGTGCGCGTGCTCTCCAGCTACTGGGAGCAGGTGCGCAAGCTCTACGGCGCTTTCGAGAGCGACATGCGCGCCGGTGCCTCCGAGGTCTACCAGCACGGCATGCCGGGCGGCCAGTACACCAACCTGCGCGAGCAGGCCCGCTCGCTGGCGATCGACGATCACCGCTGGCCCGAGGTGGCGCACGCCTACACCGAGGTCAACGACATGTTCGGCGACATCGTCAAGGTCACGCCCTCGTCGAAGGTCGTCGGCGACATGGCCATCATGATGGTGACCAGCGGGCTCACGCGCGCGCAGGTCGAGGACCCGGACCACGAGATCGCCTTCCCGGAATCCGTCGTGCAGTTCTTCCACGGCGACCTGGGCCAGCCGCACGGCGGTTTCCCGGCGGCGCTGCAGGCCAAGGTGCTCAAGGGCAAGGCGCCGTTCACGCATCGGCCGGGCGAGGTGCTCCCGCCCATGGACCTCGACGCCGAGCGCGCGCGCGCCGAGCAGAAGTGCGGCCGCGCGCTGTCGGACCACGAGTTCGCGTCCTGGCTCATGTACCCGAAGGTGTTCGCCGACTTCGTCGCCGACCGCACGGCCTTCGGCGACGTCAGCCAGCTGCCCACCGCCGTGTTCTTCTACGGCATGGAATCGGGCCAGGAGATGAGCGTCGACCTCGAGCGCGGCAAGACGCTGATCGTGCGCTTCGTCACCACCAGCGATCCGCATGACGACGGCACGCGCACCGTGTTCTACGAGCTCAACGGCCAGCCGCGCTCGGTGCGCGTACCCGATCGCAGCAAGGTCGCGGCGCGGCCCGCGGCGCGCAAGGCCGAGCACGCCAACCCGGCCCACGTCGGCGCGCCGATGCCCGGCACGGTCGCCACCGTCGCGGTCGTGGCTGGCCAGGCGGTCGAGCGGGGAGACGTGCTGGTCACGCTCGAGGCCATGAAGATGGAGGCCGCGGTGCGGGCCGAGAAGGCTGGCAAGGTGGTCGAGGTGCTCGTGCGCCCCGGCCAGCCCGTGGATGGCAAGGACCTGCTGGTCGTGCTGGCCTGATGGACGACGCACTGCGCGAATCCCTGCTGGCGAGCTATCCCGCGCTGCGTGCGCTGCCGGGGGACGAGCTCGGGCGCGTGCTCGCGGAGGGCGTGCTGCGCAGCGTGCCCGCCGGCACGGTCATGTTCGACGAGGCACAGCCCTGCATGGGCTTTCCCTTCGTCCTCGACGGCGAGATCCTGGTCAGCAAGCACTCGGAGTCCGGCCGCGAGATCACCCTTTATCGAGTCGCCGCGGGCGACAGCTGCATCCTGAGTTCGAGCTGCCTGGTCGGCGACGTCGCCTACGATGCGCGCGGCACGGTGCTGCGCGATGCGCGCCTGTTCATCCTGCCGCGTCCCACCTTCGAGCGCCTGCTGGGCGCCAGCGCCGCCTTCCGCAAGTACGTCTTCGGCCTGTTCGGCGAGCGCATCGCCGAGCTCATGCAGACGGTCGAGGCGGTCGCGTTCAAGCGCATGGACCAGCGCCTCGCCGCGCTGCTGCTGAAGCAGGGCCCCGTCGTGCGCGCGAGCCACCAGCAGATCGCGGACGAACTCGGCAGCGTGCGCGAGATCGTCAGCCGCCTCATGCGTGCCTTCGCCGAACAGGGCCTGGTGCGGACCGGCCGGGAACAGGTCGAGGTGCTGGATCGCGCAGGACTGGAGCAGGTGGCACGCCCGTCCTGACGCGCCGCATGTCCGCGCAGGGCGCAGGGCCTTGGTGACAACGGTCACTTAGGGTGTGCCGCCGGGGTGTTAGCCTGTTCCCCACGTTCCGATGGTCGGGACGGCCATGGAGGCAATCCGAATGATCAGCAACGTCGGCGGCATCGACCGCGTCATCCGCATCGTCGCGGGCCTGGCGATCCTGAGCCTGTTCTTCTTTCTCGAGGGTTCGGCGCGCTACTGGGCTTTTGTCGGCCTGATTCCCCTGCTGACCGGCCTGCTCCGGGTCTGCCCGGCCTACCCGCTGCTGGGCATCAGCACCTGCCCGGTCAAGGAAGACCCCAAGACCTGAAAGGCTTGGCCGCCTCGCGGCGCCGGCGCAGAATCGGGAACCACCGAAGGGAGTTCCTGTGACGAGACTGCGCGCGGTCCTGGCCTTGATGGCGGCTTCCGGCTTCCTCGCCGGTTGCGGCGACAGCCCCGACCAGCCTTTGCTCGGCACGCTCGAGCGCGACCGCCTGGAACTCACGGCCGAGGCTTCGGAGCCGATCCTGGGCATCGACGTGCACGAGGGCGATGCCGTGAAGGCGGGCGCGGCACTGGTCCGCCTCGACCCCGCGGCTGCGCAGGCGCGCATGGCCGGCGTCCAGGCGCGCGTGCTGGAGGCGCGACGCCGCCTTGCCGAGCTCGTGCAGGGGCCTCGCCGCGAACAGATCCTCGCCGCCCGGGCCACCGTTGAGGGCGCGAGCGCCAGGGTGCTTGCCGAGAGTCGCGAGCTGGACCGCGTGCAGTCGCTGGTGCAGTCGAAGATGGTCTCGGCGAGCGCTCTGGACCGACAGCGTGCGGCCCGCGATTCCGCCGAGGCCGACAAGCGTCGCGCCGAGGCCGAATGGCAGCTGCTGGTGCGCGGCACCCGTGTCGAGCAGCTCGACCAGGCCCGCGCCGCGCTGGACGCCGTGCTCGCCGAGCAGGCCTCGCTGCAGCTGGCGGTGGACCGGCTCACGCTGCGTGCGCCGGTCGACGGCACCGTCGACGCGCTCCCGTATGAGCAGGGCGAGCGGCCGCCGGTCGGCGCACCGCTCGTCGTGCTGCTCGCCAGCGGCCAGCCCTATGCGCGCGTCTATCTGCCCGAGCCCCT
>JADZCS010000104.1 GCA_020851435.1 Gammaproteobacteria bacterium
ACTACCGGGCGGGCGAGGTGGAGAGCGCCGTGGACGCCGCGGACACCTTCATCCGCGAGAACCCCACGCATCCGCGCGTGGATTATGCACATTACGTCAAGGGCCTGGTGTACTTTGAGCGCACGCCGAACATCATGGAGCGCTGGTTCAACGCGAACCTGAACGCGCGCCCGCCCCAGGATGCGCGCAAGTCGTTCCAGTCCTTCGGCACGCTGATCCAGCGCTACCCGGACAGCGAGTACGCCGCGGATGCCCGCCAGCGCATGGTCTACCTGCGCAACCGCCTGGCAGACTACGAAGTGCACGTCGCCGACTTCTACCTGCGCCGCAAGGCCTACGTGGCCTCCCTCGCGCGGACCAAGTTCTGCATCGAGAACTACGACGGCGCGCCGGCGGTCCGCAGGGCCCTCGAGATCCAGGTCCAGGCTTACGAAGCCCTGGGGCTCAAGGACCTCGCCACGCAGTCGCTGCAGGTCTATGCGATGAACTTCCCTGACCAGCCGGCGGATACCTCGGCGCGGCCCTGGTGGAAGGTTTGGTGAACGGCGACGCCGGCGCCGAGCAGCGCCTGCATGTTGTGGCCATGTGCCTGCTGGCACTGGCTTTCTGGGTTGCCAGCCGCGCCTACCAGGGCTTCTACCACGATTCCCAGCTCTATACGCTGCAGGCACTCGCCCGCCTGGGACCTGCCGACGGACTGGCGATGGACGTCTTCCTGCGCTTCGGCTCGCAGGACCGTTACACGATCTTCAGCTCCCTGTACGCGCTGGCCATCGACGCTTGGGGCGTAGAGGCCGCGGCCCGCACGCTGATGATTGTGGGCCAGCTGGCGTGGGTTGCCGCTGCGGCGTACCTCGCGAGCAGTGTTCTCGTCGGCCACGCCCGATGGGCCGGGCTTGCGCTGCTGGCAGGACTCCCGGGGTTCTACGGCGCGGGCGAGGTCTTCCGCTTCGCCGAGCCCTTCCTGACGCCGAGAATCTTCGCCGAGGCCCTGGTGCTGCTCGGCTTGGCATTGGGTCTTCGCAAGCGGACCCTCCTAGCGGCGGCAGCCATGCTGCTCGCGCTGGCGCTGCATCCGTTGATGGCGGCCGGAGGCGCGCTGTGCCTGGCCTGCGTCGCGCTGAGTCCCCGGTATCCGTGGATGGTTCCGGCCGCGGTCGTGGCAGGCCTGGGGGCCGCGGTGCTGGTCGCCGTCGTCGCGCCGGTCGGCCCGCTGCGACTGTTCCCTCCCGAGTGGCTCGCCCTGATCCGCACGCGCAGCGAGTTCCTGCTGATCTCCGACTGGGACGCGGAATCCTGGGAGTGCGTCATCACGACGCTGGTGGCGCTCTACATCGCCGCGACCACCGCCGGGCCCGACAGGATCCTACGACTAGCGAGGGCCGGGCTGACCGCCTCCCTGCTGGGGCTGCTGGTCACCTGGGTAGGCGCCACCTTGTTTCATGTAGTCCTTCTGACCCAGGGCCAGGCCTGGCGCTGGTCTTGGGTCGGCACCGTCATCGCCATGCTGGTAGCCGCCACTCAGGCGCCGGCAGCCTGGCGCGCAGGACCTGTCGCACGGACGGCCCTGCTGCTATTTGCGGCAGGGTCATTCCTGAAGGGTTGGTTTGCCGTCGGGCTATTCGTGCTGGCAGCTGCGGTTTGGGCGATCAGGAACAGGCCCCTGCCAGGGTCGATGGGTCGCGCCATGTTCCTGGGCAGCGTCGCGGTGATCGCGACCACCGCGTTGGGGTGGGCGGGACTCCATCTCACGACGTGGCCCTATTCAAGCGAAGCAAGTCCACACATGTGGGCCATCGATCCACTCAACCGCAAGATCGCCGATGGGATCATTCCGATCCTGCTGATCATATTGTTCTTTCGTGCGGCGAACGCGAGGCGCTTCGGGCGCATCATGGCGGCGGCGGGCGCCGTTGCGCTGGCGGCAATGATGCTTCCATCGTCGATAGACTGGCGGCGCCGATTCGTACCCGAGGAACTACCACAAGCAGGAGCGGAATGGCGCCGCGTTATGGCGCATGACGCCGAAGTCCTGTGGCCGCAAAACCCCATCGGAACCTGGATCATCCTCGATCGCCGGCACTACGTCTCGCTGGTCCAGTCGGCTGGCATCCTGTTCTCGGAAGGCACGGCTGCGGAACTCATGCGACGAGCCCAGCTGACTAGCCTAGTGAATTCGCCCCGTATGGTGTTTGGCGGCCAGGGTCGGTCCTGGATGCTGAATGAAAGAGCGGCAAGGTCAGTGTGCCGCGCGGGAGGACCCGACTTCATCGTTGCGGCGGGCCGACTCGCATTCCGTGAGGCTGCGCCCCCGGAACGCCTGCCGCTGCCAACGACTACGAGAACGACGGGGAGTGGATGGGCGACGCACTGGCTCTACTCATGCGCGGAAGTCAGGAACACGCCGGTTCAGTCGCCCGCGTTGGCCGCCGGCATCACAGCGCCGGCCGATACCCCGAAGTGATCGGATAACGCCAGTCGCGGCCGAAAGCGCGGCGACTGATGCGCACGCCCGGCGGCGCCTGCCGCCGCTTGTACTCGTTGCGCTTGACCATCTCCAGCACGCGGACGACCGTTTCCCGCTCGAAACCTCGCGCGACGATGTCGTCGACGTGGAGGTCGTCCTCGACGAAGGCCTCGAGGATCGGGTCCAGGATTTCGTAGGGCGGCAGGGAATCCGTGTCCTTCTGGTCGGCGCGAAGCTCGGCCGACGGCGGGCGCTCGATGATGCGTTCCGGGATCACCAGTGACTGCGAGTTGCGCCAGCGTGACAGCCGGTAGACAAGCTGCTTGCTGCAGTCCTTGATCGGCGCGAAGCCGCCTGCCATGTCGCCGTACAGGGTCGCGTAGCCGACCGACATCTCGCTCTTGTTGCCAGTGGTGAGCACCATGCGGCCGGTCTTGTTCGAGATGGCCATCAGCAGCATGCCGCGGCAGCGCGCCTGGATGTTCTCTTCCGTCGCGTCGGCGGCGGCGCCGGCGAATTCGTCCTTCAGCGCCGCCAGCGTCGAATCGAACATGCCTTCGATCGGGATTACCGAATACCGCACTCCGAGCATCGAGGCCATCAGGGCCGCGTCGTCGAGCGACATGTCCGAGGTGTAACGCGAGGGCATCATCACCGCCTGCACGCGCTGCGCACCCAGCGCGTCCACCGCGAGCGCCAGCACCAGCGCCGAATCGATGCCGCCGGACAGCCCGATCACGACGCCGGGAAAGCGGTGTTTCTCGACGTAGTCGCGTATGCCGAGCACGATTGCGCCGTAGGCGCTCTCGGCCTCGCCGGGAATGGGCGCGACATTGCCCGGCAGCAGGCGAATCCTGCCATCCGCGACTTCGGCTTCGAGCAGGCCGATGGAGTCCTCGAACGCGGCCAGCCGAAGGACGA
>JADZCS010000105.1 GCA_020851435.1 Gammaproteobacteria bacterium
AGCCGGCGCCGTACTCACGACCGAGCACGCCGTGCAGCTGGGAGGAGGGCATGGCATAGCCCTGGGAGCCGAGCGACGACAGTGCCTGGGTGAATTCCGGCGGCAGGATCTCGTCGCCCTGCAGGGACAGCATCTGGCCCAGCTTCATGGCCGCGCCGCGCAGCTTCGACAATTCCTTCGCGAGCACCTGCGCGTTGCGGGCCGTGAGCAGGGCCGAGGTGGCGCCAGGCTTCTTGCCGCCCGCCCACTGTTTCGCGCCCTCCACGGCGGTGCCGATGGCCACCTGGCTCGCCATCATTCCCATGCGGAAGACGCGACCGAGGCGGCTGGTAGGGACTGCGGTGCGGGAGCGGCTGGGGCGACGGGTAGTCATTACGGCATTTTCGCATGTAGCGTCGGTACCGTGTTCTTGTTGACTACCTTTATTAAAAAAGGTACCTTCCTATCCCATGAGTGCTGACGAAAAAGTTGCCGCCATCCGCAAGGGACTCCTGGAGTTCGTGATCCTCAAGATCGTGTCCGCGGACAAGGTCTACGTGGCCGACATCCTCCGGCGCCTGAGCGACACGGACTTCGCGACCCAGGAGGGCACGCTGTACCCGCTGCTCAGCCGCCTGCGCCGCGAGCAACTGGTCGATTACCACTGGCAGGAGTCGAGCGCCGGGCCGCCGCGCAAGTACTACACGCTGACCGAGCAGGGCAGGGAACTGTTGTCCTCGCTCAACCGCTACTGGCTGGCACTGGGTACCCAACTGAGTCAATTCGAGAAATGAACATGCAGACCGTCGTGACGCTGTCGCTGAATGGCAAGGCCTTCAAGCTCGAAGAGCCGGCGCAGGCCCGTTTGCGTGCCTACCTGGACGCAGCGGCCAAGGCGCTTGCGCAGGATCCGGACCGCGCCGAGATCCTTGCCGACCTCGAGCAGGCAATCGGCGAGAAGTGCGCCAAGACCCTGAGCGCGCACAAGGACGTCGTCAGCGCCGCCGAGATGGAGGCGATCATCGTCGACATGGGGCCGGTCCAGGCGACAAGCTCAATCGAGCCTAAAGCGCCGGCGATGCCGGCGGCGCCGCGCAAGCTCTACCAGATCCGCGAAGGCTCGATGCTGGCTGGCGTGTGCAATGGCCTGGCCGCTTACCTGGGCCTGGATGTCACGATCGTGCGCGTCGCGTTCGTCGTGCTGACGTTTCTCACTGGCGGGTTCTGGATACTGCTGTACGCGGTGATGTGGTTCATGGTGCCCACGGCCGAGACCTTCGAGCAGATGGCCGCCGCGCGCGGTGAGCCGTTCAACGCTCAGCAGCTCATGGATCGCGCCAAGGCGAAGTACTCGGAATTCCGCGCGAAACGCTCCACGACCTGAAATTGCTTGGACTCATTCCAGGTGCGCGTATAGTCGGACGCGCACCCGCCCCGCGTTTTCGAGGCGGTCAGGAAGCAATACCTAAGGAATGGGGGTAGTTATGGTCAAGCGTTTAGCGGGATCGATGCTGTGCTTGCTGGTCCTCTCCGGGTTTTCTGTGGCGGCAAGCGCCCAGACCTGGAGCGCTGAGCAGCAGGAAGTCTGGGCAGTCGAGGAGGCGCAGTGGAAACTAGCTGCAGCCAAGGACCTGAGCTGGGTCGATACGATGGTTCACCCGAGCGTCAGCTACTGGGAGACCGACCAGCCCGTGCCGCAGAACAAGGCTTCCTTGCTGCGCTGGAACCGTTACTCGGCTTCGTACTCGACCGTCCTGGAACAGGAGATCCGGCCGATTTCGATCGTGGTCACCGGCAATGTCGCGGTAGTCAACTACGTCTACCAGATTGCTCGTGAGGACGACAAGAAGAAGCGCGAAACGGTCCAGGGCCGCTACATGGACGTCCTGGTCAAGGACAAGGGTAAGTGGCTGTTCCTCGCCTGGTCTGGCGGCGACGACCCGAAGAAGTAGCCTGTGATCGATCGTCGGGGCGCGAGAGTCGGCGCCCTGCGGTCAACAAGCCAGACGTAACGGCGCTCCAGTGATGGGGCGCCGTTTTCGTATGCACGATCCTATTTCGGCGTGGCGAACCGGTGGTACTGCCTGTCCTTGAGGTCGTTCGCGAAGCAACTCCCGCCGGAGGAGTGGGCCCAGCGTGTGGCCATCGGCTGACCGTCGCTCGAGAACCGCGCGCGCACCGACCAGAAGTAGCGGCTGTCAGGCGCCAGCGACTCCTCCATCGCGTGCTCCGGATTCGGCAGGCCCGTGCGCGTGTAGACGAGCCGGCTGCGCTCGCCCTCTTCCGTCTCCCAGATCTTCAGGTCGTAGGTGACGTCGCCGATCCCCTGCAGGGTGGCGGGATTCAGCTCGCGCCGATCGAGGTCGCGCGGGAATGACGACCAGCGCAGCGTCGGGCGAATCGAGTCAATGACGGTGTAGCCCGACACCACGGCGGGAGTGGTGTCTGCCGGTTTTGACCAGATGATGAGTCCCGAGGAAGGCTGGATCGGTGCGAGCCAGCAGATGCCGTAGAACGTATTCCGGGCACTGGGCCACTTGCCGTAGTTCGACGGCGCGGGCAACTTGAGAGGGGTGGCCAGGAAGACCTCGTCGTGCGCACGCTCAGCGAGTTCCTGATAGGCCTGTTCGAACTCCTTCGCCATCAATTCGCCGTCGTTGGCCACCCACCGGGCCAGGTCGCGCCGCGGACTCTTGTACTTGAACTGCCGGACGAGCAACTCGGTGCCGTCCGACACGCGTACCAGCCGCAGTTGTGCGGAGAGAAACAGGCTCAGCAGGCCGCGTTCGGGTTCCGTGCTGCAGCCGCCGGCCAGCATGGCGATGTCCCAGGCGGCGCAGTCGCCGAACTTGATCTCCTGCACGGCTATCTCGAGCACCGCGCCGGCCCCTGTAATGCGCAGCTCGGCGTAGTCGGGCCGTGCCTTGGCGCTCATGGGCCCCTGCGAAGGAGCTGGCGCGAGCCGTATCCATGGCTCATCCTTCGCGATCGACGCGAGCCTGGTGGCGACGGCGTTCTGCGCATCCAGCCTGGCGACCGCGTCGCTGATGACGGACTCAACCTGAGCGGCATCCACCGTGGGCACTGCCAGCCTGGCCCCGGCAAAGGTGCCATGAATGGCCATCGCGGCGCTCGCAACTGCGCCGGCAAACACTACGACGGGGATCGCGATGGGCGCGGCAACCGCAGCCACGATCGCCGTGCCCGCCGCCGCCGTTCCGCCTTCGATGGCGGCGCCTTTGGCGGCGCCGGCGCCCGTGCCCTTCGCGAACGTCGCGAAGTTCGATTCCGGAACATATTGCGCCGGGGCGACCGCAACCACGCCGATGCCCTGGCGTATTGCCGCTGCAGGCGGCGGGGATGCTACGGTCGTGCAGGCGCTCTGAACCACCACCAGGACTGTCGCTGCCAGGCCCAATGCATGTCGCGTGACACTGCGGTCTTTCCGCTGCATGTCAGGAACTCTACGCCCAGGGTCGATCGCGGGAAACACGGTTTTGTGCTGGCTCAGGGAGGTCTATGCTGAAGCGGTCTCGGCAACTGGTGTTGGTCCATGCACCCGTTACTCGCCCGCGGCGCCACGCAGTGCCTGCTCGCGCTGAGCCTGTTGACTGCCTGCAGCAGCCAGCCCCGGACGACTTCGGTCGACGCGCAACCGGCCGTGCAGGAGCCCCTGATCTACATCGCCGCAAACGACACCCCGACGGGATTCCGCGCGGCAGCCGAAGCCGCGACCCGCCTCGCGCTCCCTGAAGCGACACTCACGTTCGATCCCGCCGACGCCGCGGTTGCGCAACTGCGCATCGACCTCGGCCTCGCGTACCGGAATCTCAGCGAATCGGAATTCGAGTCGATCTGGCGCACGACGACCTTCCTCATGCTGACGCTGTACCCGAGCACCTGCAATCACCGCAGTTACGACCTGAGTGCGACGGTGAGTGGTCCGTCCGGCGTGTCGCGCGACTACGGCGCCAGCGACTCGACCGTCGCCTGGATCTGGTTGCTGCACGGCCAGAATTGCGGCGAGGCACCGACGAGCGAAGAAGTGGACTCGGTGACCCAGCGCATGCTCGCGGGCATCTTCCGCGACATGCGCCGCGACGACGCGCTGGACGCGGTGGCCCGCGGCCTCGTCGGACCCGAGGGTCCGCTGGTCAACATCCGCAGCAATCGTGCCGGTGCAGTCATAGATCAGGTGGCCCGCGTGGAGCGGCCATTCCTGCGCTGGGTCCTCGATGCGCCGGCCGGGCAGGCGGACTACGAACTGAATCTCCACTTCGAAGTGGAGGAGGGCCATTTCAGCCTCGGTCGTGGCCTGCTCGCGATTGGCACGGCGGGGCTGTCCACGGTGGGTAGCGGCCTGTGCACGGGCAGCCACGTCTCGCTCGATGCCTACCTCACGGCGCCACGCTTGCCGCGAACGCAGGCCTATCACCTAACGGATGCCGTTGCCACGCGGATGGGGACGCCAGCCCAAGGCCCTGCCAGCTGCGAGAAGATCGATGAACAGACGCGCCCCGATGTGTTCGCCAGGCTGGTGAGGCGGTTGTTTGAGTCCGCGGCCAGGGATCGGCTGGCGGCAGAGCCAGCGCTTGCGGCCTCGACCTCACCATTGCCGCCGATACTGCGGATCGAAGCGGCGCGCGGCCAGGGTCCGCTGCGTGAGGGCATCCTCAAGGCGAAGCCGTTCCCGCGCTATTTCTTCGGAGACGGCCCTGGAGTGGTCGCCCCTGACTACGTGCTGAAGATCGACCTCACGATCAGCGGCGGAGACCGCAAGAAGATGACGGCGATGCAGGGCTTCGGAATAGGGCTCGGCATGACCACGCCTTGCGAGCCGACGGTGTTCACACTGAGTGCCCACCTGGTCGACGGCGCCGGCGTGCCGCTGCGTCAGTACGAACTCACGCGCGCCTTCCCGCGCGAAGGCGGCATCGGCGGGTTGAGCTGCCAGGACGACGAACACACGAATCCCGACGCGGTGCTGGCGCTCGCCGACGAGCTGTTTGCGCGCATGAGGCAGGATGGCTCGGCGGCCCTCCTCGCTGCGGCGCGGCCTTAGTACATACCGGCGCAGGCGAGACTCGCTCCAATCCGACCGGTACAATGCCGCGCCTGCCGCCAGACCCAGGTGCTCGCCGATCATGAGTTCCCGGCCCGTGAGCCTGTCAGATCAAGCCATGCCTCCACCCGGCTGGGGCCGCTGGTGGGTCGCATCGCGCCCGAAAACGCTGACCATGGCCGTCGCACCGGTCATCGTCGGCGCCAGCCTGGCCTGGGCGGAGGGCTCGGCTGTGAAGGCCTGGGTGTTCCTGCTGTCCCTGGCCTGCGCCACCCTGATCCAGGTGGGCACGAACCTGCTCAACGACGTCACGGACTTCGAGAAGGGCAACGACAAGGCCGATCGTCTCGGGCCGCTGCGCATCACTGCGGCCGGCTGGGCGACTCCACGCGAAGTGCGCCGCGCTGCACTGGCCGTGTTCCTGCTGGCGCTCGCGACCGGCCTGGTGCTGGTGTGGACGGGCGGACTGTTCATCCTCGCGCTCGGCCTCATCTCCCTGATCGCGGCATGGGCTTACTCGGGTGGGCCGAAGCCGGTGTCCCATGGCCCCTTCGGTGAACTGTTCGTGCTCGCCTTCTTCGGGCTGGTGGGCGTGATCGGCAGCCATTACCTGCAGGCTGGTGCGTTTTCATTCGTGGCGCTGCCGACTGGCGTGGCTATCGGCGCGATGGCCTCGGCGGTGCTGCTGCTGAACAACTACCGTGACCTTGCCATGGACAAGGCGGCCGGCCGGCGCACGCTAGCAGCACTGCTCGGTCCCGCGCGCGCGCAACTGCTCTATGCCGTCTTCGTGCTGCTGCCGCTGGCCCTGCCGCCCTGGCTGGCGCTGCGCAATCCGCCCTGGCCTGGCGCCTGGCTGGCCTTGCTCGCGGCGCCCTTGATGTGGCGGGTCGCCGTCGCCATGCGGCGCGCGCAGGGCGCTGCGCTCAATCCAGTGCTGGCCCAGACCGCGCTGGCCCAGTTTGTCTTCAGCCTGCTGCTGTCCATCGGAGTGCTGCTGTAGTGCCGGACATTATCAATACGCTGCTGCCCATCGCGCTGGCCTTCATCATGTTCGCCGTGGGCATCACGCTGGTGCCGGCGGATTTCAAGCGGCTTTTCGAGCAGCCGCGCGCGGTGATCGTCGGCCTGGTGGGACAACTCGTGATGCTGCCGCTCGTGGCCTGGGGCCTGGCCTTCGCCTTCCGACTCCCGCCCGAGATGGCCGTCGGTCTCGTGATCCTGGGTGCATGCCCGGGTGGCGCGAGCTCGGCATTGGTTACCTACCTGGCGCGCGGCACGGCCGCGCTGTCCGTGACGCTGACGGCGACCACCAGCCTGGTGGCGCTGCTGTCGATGCCGCTGATCGTCCAGGGCGCGCTGCACGCGTTCATGGGCACCGACAGCACCGTCGATGTGTCGGTGGCCAAGCTCGTGCGCGGCGTGTTCTTCATCAGCACCGTCCCTGTGGTGCTGGGCATGGTCCTGCGCGCGTGGCGACCGCAGCTGGTGGACCGAACCCAGGCTGCGATAGGGCGAATCGCCACGACCCTGTTCGTACTGATCGTGATCGCGACGTTTCTCAGCCAGCGCCAGGTGTTGTTCGACAACCTGTCGACCGTGGGCCCCGCGGCCGCGAGCCTCAACCTCATCGTGATGCTGGCTGGCGCCGGCGCGGCCATCGCCATGCGGCTCGATCGCCGCGACGCCATCGCGATCGCCTCGGAATGCGGCCTGCAGAACGCTGGCCTGGGCATCTTCATCGCGATCAACGTGCTGGCCACGCCGTCGCTGGCGGTGCCCAGCGTCGTCTACGCGCTGCTCATGAACGTGGGAGCCTTCGGCCTGATCGCCATCGCGCGACGCTGGGTCCGTTCCTGATCCCTACAGCGTGAAGAACAGCTGCAGCCAGTACTTGTCGCCCTCGGCCTTGTTGCGGGCGTTGTCCTCGTGCTGCCACTTGGCGCTGACGCCCCAGCTGCTGCCGCGGTAGATCAGCTGCGGCCCGTACGCGAATACGTGCAGCTTGCGGCCGTTGCCGCCCACTGACGCGCCGCCGACCTCGTCGCCGGTGAGCTGGTGGTGCAGGTAGCCGTTGATGCCCGCGAGAAGGCACGGCGCGAGCTTGTAGTTCAGCGAGTATTCGAAGCCCGTCTCCAGGCCCGAGTGATAGCGCGTGTCCGGGTTGCTGTCGTTGATGGTCAGGTTGACGCGCAGGTTGGCGTCCAGCCGCTGGCCGATCGGCGCGGTCACGGCATAGAAGAAGGTCCCCGCGTACTGGTTGCGGCCGGCGTTGAAGAGGTCCGTTTCCGAATAGACGCCGGTG
>JADZCS010000106.1 GCA_020851435.1 Gammaproteobacteria bacterium
CGTCTTACCGCGACCGACGCGGCGGACCGGAGAACCAGGAATGTCGTCGACCAGCTTGCGCGCCCTTGCCTGCATCCTCGCAGCCTGCGGCACGATGACCGCGATCACCGCCACCGCAGCGCCGGCCGTTCCGCCGCCGGTGCCCGCCTTCGGCGCGACGCCGACCGTCAGCAACGTCACGCTGTCGCCCAGCAGCAGGATCCTGGCCTCCGCCTACTCGGGCAAGCAGGTCACGATCGTGCTGCTCGACCTCGATGCCCGCAAGATCGCGCACAGCATCAAGTTCGACCAGGGCATGAAGCTGCGCGACCTGGAATTCGCCAACGACGAAACGCTGATCGCGGTGCTGACGACGACCGTGGCGATGCCGGACGACAAGGACGACAAGCGCGAGGTGCCCGCCACCTTCGCGATCCGTACCGCCGATGGTTCCTCGCAACTGCTGCTGAGCCCGGAAACCAACAAGCGCATGGTGCCGGGTTCGCAGCAGATCCTGTCCTATCGCACGTCCACCCCGGGCGAAATGCTCATGCAGGCGCGCATGACCGACCGCGGCTCGGGCATCCGCAGCGCCACCGCCCCGATCGAAGGCATCGAGCAGGTGATGCTCTCGGTCGACACGCGCACGGGCAAGTCGCGCATCGTCATGAAGGCCGGCCCGCAGACCGCGGGATGGATCGTGGACACCGACGGCAAGGTCGTGGCGCGCGTCGACCGCGAGCGCAAGACCGAGACCACCACCCTGCTCGCGCGGCGCGGCGATGCGTTCGTGCAGATCCACGAGCGCACGGGCCGGCAGTTCCGGCCGGTCGGCTACGACCCCGCGCGCGACTCGATCATCGCGATCGATTCCGACGAGGGCGCGCGCGCCAAGGCCTGGTCCATCCCACTCGACGGCAGCGCGGCGCGCGTCCTCTACGAGGACCTGCAGTTCGACGTCGAGGGCACGATCTTCGATCGTACCGGCAGCCTGCTGGGCCTCAGGCTCGGCGGCCTCGACCAGCGCTTCCACTGGTTCGACCAGGATGCGCGCAGCCGCCAGGAGTGGGTCTCCGCAGCTTTCCCCGGCCGCCGGCTGTCCATCGACCGCTATCGCACGGCCGGCCGCGCGCTGGTCGGCGTGAGCGGCTCGGGCTATCCCGGCACGTACTACCTGGTCGACTTCGCCACGGGCCGCGCCGAAGCCGCGGGCCAGGAATACCCGCAGCTGGCGGGCATCGCACTGGGCGAAGTGCGCCTCATCGACTACAAGGCGCGCGACGGTTATTCCATTCCCGCCTACCTGACCCTGCCGCCGGGAATCCCGGCCAAGGGCCTGCCGATGGTGGTGCTGCCGCACGGCGGCCCCGAGGCGCGCGACGGCCTGCGCTTCGACTGGTGGGCGCAGTTCCTGGCCTCGCGCGGCTACCTCGTGCTGCAGCCGCAGTTCCGCGGCTCGACCGGCTTCGGCGAGGCGCACCGCAAGGCCGGCTACCGGCAGTGGGGCAAGCGCATGCAGGACGACGTCAGCGACGGCGTCAAGGCGATGGTCGAGCAGGGCATGGTCGACCCGAAGCGCGTCTGCATCGTCGGCGCGAGCTACGGCGGCTACGCCGCGCTGGCCGGCGCCACGCTCACGCCCGAGCTCTACGCCTGCGCAGTCAGCATCGCCGGCGTCGCCGACCTGCCGGCCATGATCAACTGGGTCGCCGACCAGTCGGGCGAGTTCTCGGAGTCCGTCAAGTACTGGAACCGCCACATCGGCGAGCCGGACGACCGCGACGTCATCGACAAGTCACCGGTCAACCAGGTCGCCAGCGTGCGCGCGCCGGTGATGCTCATGCACGGCATCGACGACACCGTCGTGCCCTACGAACAGTCGGAGCTCATGGAGAAGGCCCTCAAGAAGGCCGGCAAGCCCTACCAGCTCGTCCGGCTCGACGGCGAGGACCACTGGCTGTCGCGCAGCGAGACGCGCACGAAGATGCTGGCGGAACTCGAGGCCTTCCTGGCCGCGAACCTCGGCCCGCGCGCCGCGGGACCCTAGGCCCGCATCGCGATCGAGCCGGAGGGACTGCGCGGCGTCAGCAGCCGCAGCAGCGTGACCAGCGCGAGCAGGGTCAGCGCCGCGCCGGCGTTGTGCGCGGTGCCCAGCCACAGCGGCCAGCCCTGCCAGACCAGGTTCATGCCGATCAGCAGCTGCAGCGTGAGCGCCGCGAGCACGGCAGTGGCCGCGTAGCGCACGGCGGCGGTCTGGCCGCGCCACCACGCGAAGATCACCAGGCCGACGAGCACGACCGTGACCATCAGCGCGCCGATGCGGTGCGAATAGTGGATCGCCACGCGCGCCGGCGCCGACAGCACGCCGCCTTCGTAGTCGATGCCGAGGCCGCGCCACAGCACGAACGCGTTGCGGAAGTCCATGCCCGGCCACCACGAGGCCTGGCACTGCGGGAAGTCGCTGCAGGCCGCGGCCGCGTAGTTGGTGCTGGTCCAGCCGCCCAGCAGGATCTGCATGGCCACCATCACCAGCGCGATGATCGCCAGCCGCCGGACCGGGCGCTCGGCCGCCTTGAGTTCGCGCTTCTGCGGCGACAGCGACAGCCACCACAGCATCGAGAGCGTGGTCAGGCCGCCGGCCAGGTGCGCGGTGACGACCAGCGGCTTCAGCAGCAGCGTGACCGTGAACATGCCGAGCAGGCCCTGCGTGATCACCACGCCCAGCAGAACCCACGGCAGCACGCGCGGCTGCTCGCGGTCGCGGCGGTTGAGCAGCGACAGCACGGCGAGCCCGATGATCAGCAGCCCCAGCGTGCTCGCGATGTAGCGATGCACCATCTCGTTGAGCGCCTTCTGGTACTCGAACGGGCGGTCGGGATTGGCAGCATTGATTTCCGCAGCCTGGTCGACGACCTGGGCGGGATGCAGGTGGCCGTAGCAGCCCGGCCAGTCGGGGCAGCCGAGGCCGGCATCGGTGAGGCGGACCCACGCGCCGACCACCACGACGATCGCGCAGAACACGGCCGCCAGCCGCGCCAGGCGGCGGAACCAGGTCAGGCGTGGGCTCATAGGCGTTCTCTCCGCGGCGGCGCCTTGCGCTCAGCCGATGTGCGACAGCTTCAGCAGGCGTTCGAGATCCTTGAGCAGGTCCTGGGCGGGCGCATCCGGCGCATAGCTCATCATGAGGTTACCCAGGGGATCGACCAGGTACAGCCGACCCGAGAGCATAGCCTGTCCACCGGCCGCCGCGTCGAACGGCGACAGCAGGGTCGCAGCCTCAGGGCCGTCGACGCGAACGGCCAGCAGGCCGGGATGCTCGGCCTCGAGCCAGCCGTTTTCGCAGCATTCGCCGCGGAACAGGAACACGCGCTGCACGCGATCCATGTCCTTGTCGAGCGCCAGGCGCACCTGGCGCGAGTCCACGAGCGCCTTGCGGCAACGCGCATCGCAGGCCCCGTCGCCGACGAACACGACGGTCCACTTGTCCTTGAGGAACCCGGGCGCGGTCGCGGGCGAGGCTGCGCCGGGGGCCAGCGGCAGGACGACCTCCGGCAGCGGCACGGCCGGCGAGACGAGCTGGCCGCGCTCGACGGTGCCGGAAGGCCGCCAGGCCGAGCCGTAGTAGAGCCAGAACGACACGGCCAGCGGCACGAGGAACAGCGCCGCGAGCAACAGCAGCATCCTGCGGCCACGGCTCTGGGCAGCCGCGTCATTGCCTGGGTCGGTCCTCGTCATCACTGCACCTCTTCCCGCCTGAAACCGAGCACCAGCCAGATCACCGCGACCGCCGCTGCAAATCCGAACCACTGCACTGCGTAACCGATGTGGCGATCCGGCGGCAGGCCTGGCGCCGTCCAGGCGCGCAGGAAACCCTCGGGCTCGCCGGCATCGAGCAGCAGCACCTGCGGGTGTACCGTCGCGCCGAGCGCAGCCGCGAGATCCGCGCTGCGGGGAAAGCTCACGACGCGCGGCCATCCTGCCGAGGCCGCCGCCTCGAGTTCCACGGCCGGGCGAGGCAGGCTGTCGGCGCGGCCGGCCACCCGCCGCTGCCCGCCGCCGACCTCGATCGGCGGCCGCTCGTTGCGGCTCGCCGTGCCGAAGGCCACGAATCCGCGGTTCACGATCACGACGCGGCCGTCGTCCAGCACCAGCGGCGTGAGCACCTGGAAACCGGGCTGCCCGTCGTGGCTCATGTTGTCGAGCAGGAACTGCCGCGCGCCGTCGTAGCGGCCGCTCACGCTCACGCGCTGGTAGCGCGCCACGGGCTCGAACGAGAGGGGCAATGCCTGCACCGACCCTGCGCCGGACGCGAAGCCCTCGAACAGCACGCGCTTCTGCTCGGCGCGGTCGAGTTGCCAGCGGCCCAGCGAAACGAACAGCGCGCAGGCAACCGCGGTCAGCACAGTGAGCCAGGGCGAAACCCTGAATGTGCGGCGGCCCTTGCTGGCGGCCACGCTATACTCCCCCGCCTGCCGCGGCATGGCGCCGCGCGTCCAGCCCGGGAAGATTCACCTTGAAAGCACTGATCGTCATCGCGCTGCTTGGAATCGTCGCCAGCCTCGGCTCGGCGCTGTTCCACCTCGTGACGGACCGCAGCACCGACTCGCGCAAGATGGTGCGCGCACTGACGGTGCGGATCGGCTTGTCGGTAGCGCTGTTCATCCTGCTGTTCGTCGCCTGGCGTTTCGGGCTGATCCAGCCGCACGGGGTCCAGCCCTAGCGGCCGACAGGGCCCCGGCGCGGCTCAGGCCTCCGTGGCCCCCGGGTGCGCGACCCGGATCTCCGGCAGGTTACGCCACAGGCCGGCCACGTCCATCCCGCAGCCGAACACGAACGCATCGGGCACCCGCACGCCCTCGAAGTCCGCCTGCACGGCCGCAGGCTCGGGCAGCTGCTTGACCGCCAGCGCGGCGATCAGCACCTCGGTCGCCCCGCGCCGCAGGAATTCGTCGCGGATGGCCGCCAGCGTGCGGCCCTGATCGAGGATGTCGTCGACGAGCAGCATGGAGCGGCCCGCCACGTCGCGGTGGGGACCCGCGATCCATTCGAGTTCGCCGCCCCGCGTGCGCGCGCCGTAGCGGGTGGCGTGCACGTAGTCGAGCTCGAGCGGAAACGCCAGGCGGGGCAGCAGCTGGCCGGCGAAGAACAGCCCGCCCTGCATGATCGTGACCACCACCGGCTTCGACTGGCCGAGGCGCGCCGTGATCCCGGCGGCTACGCGCGAGATCGCGGCATCTATCTCCGCGGCGGAAACGACGACGCTGGAACGGGCGATCAGGTCCTTGGGCATCACACCCAGTATACGAACACGAACAGGCCCAGCCAAACCACGTCGACGAAGTGCCAGTACCACGCCACCGCCTCGAACGCGAAGTGGCGCTCGGGCGTGAAGTGGCCCTTCAGGACGCGCAGCCAGATCACGAGCAGCATGATCGCGCCGATGGTCACGTGCAGGCCGTGGAAGCCGGTCAGCATGAAGAAGGTCGAGCCGTAGATGCCGGTGCCGAGCTGCAGGCCCAGCTCCTGGTAGGCGTGCGCGTACTCCTCGGCCTGCAGGAACACGAACAGGAAGCCGAGTATCCACGTGAGGGCCAGGAACACCGTCAGCAGGCCGCGGTGACCGGCCTTCACGGCGTGGTGCGCGATGGTGATGGTCACGCCGGACGTGAGCAGGATCGCGGTGTTGAGGGCCGGCAGGCCCCAGGCCGGTATGGTCTCGAACGAGCCGTCCTCGCGCGGCGAAATGGCCTCGGGACCGTTCGACGGCCAGCTGCCGTCGAAGCCCTGCCACAGCAGGCCCGTGACGCCCTTGCCACCCTCGCCGGCCAGCCACGGCAGCGCCAGTTCACGCGCGTAGTACAGCGCGCCGAAGAACGCCGCGAAGAACATGACCTCGGAGAAGATGAACCACATCATGCCCATGCGGAACGAGCGGCCGACCTGCTCGTTGTACACGCCGGCCTGGTTTTCCTTGATGACTTCGCCGAACCAGCCGAAGAACATGATCGCCACCAGCACGAGGCCGACGGTCATGCCCCAGCCGCCCAGCGGCGAGCCGTTCAGCAGCAGCGCCACGCTGTACATGGTGACGAGCAACGCGATCGAGCCGAAGAACGGCAGCTTGCTGCCGTGGGGCACGTAGTACTTGTTCGGATCGTGGGCTTCGGCGTGTGCCATGTTCAATCGACTCCCCGTGAATCAGCGTTTTGCCGCCGCGGCGACGCGGGCGGTATCGTAGAAGGCATAGGACAGCGTCAGGCGATCGACGCCCGCGGGCAGGTCGCGGTCGACGATGAAACGCACCGGCATTTCCTTCGACTCGCCGCCCTCGAACTGCTGCGGCGTGAAGCAGAAGCACTCGGTCTTCTGGAAGTGCCGGCCGGCAGCCATCGGCGTGACCGAGGGCACGGCCTGGCCCGTGACGTGGACCGCGGCGAGGTTGCGGGCGTGGAAGGTGGTCTCGTACAGCTTGCCCGGATGGATCTTCATCTGCGCAACCGTCGGGCGGAACGACCACTGGCCGCCGTCCGGCACCGAAGCGACGAACTCGACCGTCACCGTCCGCGTGAGGTCCGGGCCCTGCTGCGTGATCACCGCGGCGCGCGACAGGCGCTCGCGCGAGCCGATGCCGGTGACCTCGCAGATCACCGCGTACAGCGGCACGAGCGCGTAGCCGAAGGCGAAGGCCCCGAGCGCCATAGCGCCGAGCCGCAACGCCAGCCGGCCGTTGCCCTTGCCCCGCGGGTCCTGGCCTTCCGTGCCCATCAGCCCAGCTTCAGGGCCAGGAACGCGACGTACACGCCCACGGACGCAAGCGCCAGCCAGAGCGCCATCCTGACGTTCCTGCGGTGCTGGGCAGCCTGCTGGTCAGCGGAAGTCATGGATCACTTGACCTCGGGCGCGACGTCGAAGGTGTGGTACGGGGCCGGCGAAGGCACAGTCCACTCGAGGCCCGGGGGATTCTCCCAGACCTGGGCCGTGGCCTTCTCGCCGCTGCGAACCGCCTTGAACACGATGTACACGAACAGCAGCTGCGAGAGGCCGAAACCGAAGGCGCCGATCGAGGACACCATGTTCCAGTCCGCGAACTGCGTCGCATAGTCGGGGATGCGGCGCGGCATGCCGGCCAGTCCCAGGAAGTGCTGCGGGAAGAACAGCACGTTCACGAAGATCGTCGACATCCAGAAGTGGAACGTCGCGAGCTTCATGTCGTACATGTGGCCCGTCCACTTCGGCAGCCAGTAGTACACGGCCGCCATGATGGCGAATACCGCGCCGGGCACCAGCACGTAGTGGAAGTGCGCGACCACGAAGTAGGTGTCGTGGTACTGGAAGTCCGCAGGCGCGATCGCGAGCATCAGGCCCGAGAAGCCGCCGATCGTGAACAGGAACAGGAACGCGATCGCGAACAGCATCGGCGGCTCGAAGGTGATCGAACCGCGCCACATCGTGGCCGTCCAGTTGAACACCTTCACGCCGGTCGGGATCGAGATCAGCATCGTCGACAGCGTGAAGAACAGCTGCCCGGCCAGCGGCATGCCGACCGTGAACATGTGGTGCGCCCAGACGATGAACGA
>JADZCS010000107.1 GCA_020851435.1 Gammaproteobacteria bacterium
ATCTTCACGCCGGTCGGCACCGAGATCAGCATCGTCGCGAGCATGAAGAACAGCTGCCCGGCGAGCGGCATGCCCACCGTGAACATGTGGTGCGCCCAGACGATGAACGACAGGAAGCCGATCGAGGCGATCGCGTACACCATCGTGTCGTAGCCGAAGATCGGCTTGCGCGAGAAGGTCTGGATGATCTCCGACACGATCCCGAACGCGGGCAGGATCATGATGTAGACCTCGGGGTGACCGAAGAACCAGAAGATGTGCTGGAACATCACCGGGTCGCCGCCGCCGGCCGGGTTGAAGAAGCTGGTGGCGTAGAAGTGGTCGGTCAGCAGCATCGTGACGCCGCCGGCGAGCACCGGCATGACGGCGATCAGCAGGTAGGCGGTGATCAGCCAGGACCACGTGAACAGCGGCATCTTCAGCAGGCCCATGCCCGGCGCGCGCATGTTCATGATGGTCACGATCACGTTGATCGCGCCCATGATCGACGACGCGCCCATGAGGTGCACCGCGAACACGGCGACCGGGAAGGCGTCGCCGGTCTGCAGCACCAGCGGCGGGTAGAGCGTCCAGCCCGAGGCAGGCGCGCCGCCCGGCATGAACAGCGTCGACAGCAGCATCATGAACGCGAAGAACAGCAGCCAGAAGCTGAACAGGTTCATGCGCGGCAACGCCATGTCGGGCGCGCCGATCTGCATCGGGATCATCCAGTTGGCGAGGCCCACGGTCGCGGGCATCACGGCGCCGAACACCATGACCAGCGCGTGCATGGTCGTCATCTGGTTGAAGAAGCCGGGGTCGACCAGCTGCAGGCCGGGCTGGAACAGCTCGGCGCGGATGACCAGCGCCATGCAGCCGCCGATCAGGAACATCGCGAGCGAGAACACCAGGTACATCGTGCCGATGTCCTTGTGGTTCGTCGTCGTCAGCCAGCGCGAGATGCCCTTCGGCTTTTCGTCGTGGTGGCCATGGTCGGCCGTGTGCTCGTGGTGTGCCATGTCGTCTTACTCCGCCTTCGCGATCAGGGCCGCCGGGGCAGCCTGCGTGTCGAGCTGCGCCGTCGGGGCGACCGGGACCCCAGCCTGCCGTGCCTCGGCCTTCTTCTGCTCCAGCCAGGCCTGGAACTCGGCCTTCGGCTTGGCCACGACGACCACCGGCATGAAGCCGTGGTCGCGGCCGCAGAGTTCGACGCACTGGCCGCGATAGGTGCCAGGCTTGTCGGCATCGACGGAAATCCACATCTCGTTGATGAAGCCCGGGATCGCGTCGCGCTTCATGCCGAAGTCGGGCACCCACCAGGAGTGGATGACGTCGTTGGCGGTGAGCAGGATGCGGATCTTGGTGCCGACCGGCACGACCAGCGGGTTGTCGACGTCGAGCAGGTAGTTCTCGACGGAGGTGGGCTCGACGCCGGAATGCAGCTGACGGGCCTCGTTGCTCTTCTCGGCGAGCTTGCTGTAGAAGCTCACGCCCGTGTCGAGGTACTCGTAGTGCCACTGCCACTGGTAGCCGGTGACCTTGACGGTAAGCTCGGAATTCGAGGTGTCCTCGATCTTGATGAGCTTGGCGACCGACGGCACGGCCATCGCCACCAGGATGAACACCGGGATGATCGTCCAGGCGATCTCGAGCCTGGTGCTGTGCAGGAAGGTCTGGTCCGCGACCGCGCCCTTCGACTTACGGAACTTCACCATCGCGACGATCATCGCGCCGAAGGTGAACAGCGCCAGGACCACGCAGACCCACAGCATGATCATGTGCATCTCGTGGATCTCGCGGGACAGCTCGCTCACGCCGACCGGCATGTTGAGCAGGTGCCAGCCGCTTTCCGCCTGCGCCGGCAGCGCAAGGGCGGCGGCCGCGAGGCCCGCCATCAGGGTCTTGAGGTTCGACATGGACACCGTCGCTCCGTCTGTAATCCGTCGCCTACTAATGAGAACACGAAGCGTTCCGGGCCGATGATCACAGCGCACCCGGATGGGTAGCTGCGAGCAATTGGAACCCCCCGCCATCGTGAAGCCGCGAATCCTAAGGGACGGAACCCTGCCCCGCAACAGAATCCCTACAGAATCAGGTGGATATTTCTACCGCGGCAAGCCCTCAGGATCGGGGCGTGCCCTGTGCAAAACCTATGCGGCGGTGACGGGCCAGGTGGCGGGGGGTCCAGGAGTGCGGCACGCGGTAGACGAACTGGTGCCGCGCCACGTGGTAGCTGGGGTCGAAGCCGTAGAAGTTGCGGCGCATGCGGGCAAGCTCGTCGTCCCGGTACTGCTGCAGGGGACGCGCAGCCTCATCGGCCTCGCGGCGTACCCGTTTTTCGGTCATTTTGGCTTCGTATTGGGGATTTTCGGAGAACTTGGCAGCTCTTTCAAGGACTTCTGCCTCAAAAGCCTCAGCTGTCCCCGGCAGCCCGGCATCGATCAGGCCCAGCGCGCAGGCCGAATGCACCCCGATCGGCAGGCGATTCTCCATGACGGCGGCCACGCCGGCCTTCCCCACCCGGCGGGGCAGCAGGTAGGTCCAGTACTCCGAGCCGTACAGGTTGCCCATGTTCTTGTAGTGCGGGTTCAGCACGACGCCCTCGCGCGCCACGACCTCGTCCGCGCCCAGCGCCAGGAACACCCCGCCCGCGGCGGCGTTGCCGCGCATGGCCGCGATCACCCATTGCGACTGCAGCGTGACGATCGCGCGGCAGGCGTCGTTCATGGCCTCGATGTTGCGCATCGACTCGTCGGCCGCGGCGCCCGAGGCTTCGATCATCCCCAGGTGGATGCCGTTGGCCCAGAACTCTCGCCCGCCCAGCAGCACCAGCACGCGCGTCGGTTGCCGCCCCGCTGCCTCGATGGCCGCCGCGAGGCGCTGGCACTGCGCCGTCGACATGGCGCCGTTATGGAACTCGAAGCGCAACAGGCCGACGTCGCCGCGGCGTTCGTAGACGATCTCGCGCCAGCCCGTCGCGCCCAGTGCATCGTCCACCGGCAACTCGGGCACGCCCGCGAGGCGCTCGCCCAGCACCTGCGTGGCCGGCAGCTTCAGGCGCGGCTCCGCCGACTGCTCGCGCAGGTGGGTGATCCAGACCGATCCATCCGTGGTCGCGCGCAGGATGGCGCCGTCGCGCGTCGCGATCACGCTGCCCGGTTCGGCGCCCGGCCGCGGTGCGTCGGCCCATGCGCCGAACAGGTGCACGGGCAGGCCGAGCACTTCGTCGCGCACGCCGGGAAAGCCGTCGCCGGCGTGGATGCGCGCGAGCACGGCCGCGGTGTCGTGGTGGGCCCAGTCGATGCGGCGGTCCTCCTTGCGCAGCAGCGGTCGCCCGCGGCCGCGCGGCGCGAGGGCTGCGGCCGGCACGGGCTTGCGGCCGGCCGCCAGCGCGTCCAGCGCCTCGAGCACGGTCGCGACCGCCGCCTGCGTGACCTCGCCGCGATAGAGGCTGGACTTGGGGGCTGCCCGCATCGGGAAGTTCGCGGTCGCCCAGACCGGGCCGCCGTCGAACTCGGCAGTGGCGGCGAGCACGGACACGCCCCACTCGCGCTCGCCTTCCTGGATCGCCCAGTCCAGCGCGGACGGGCCGCGGTCGCCGACGATGCCGGGATGCACGATGAGGCAGGGCACGCGCTGCCAGACCTCGGGCGGGATCGCGCGCTTCATGAAGGGCGCGATGACGGCGTCGGGCCGGAACAGGTCCACGGCCTCGCGCGTGACGGAATCGTTGACGTCGAACTCGACCGACAGCTCGTGGCCGCGCGCCGCGAGTTCGACATAGAGGCGCTGGCTCAGCCCGTTGAACGCGTGCGTCAGGATCAGCAGGCGCATCGCGGAACCTCCGGTCGCGAGGCGCGCCGCGCATCGCGGAACGCGAGTACACCGGGCAGGGCGGGGGAGCAGGTGGGCCCCTCGGTCAGCTGGAGGAACCAGATTCCCTCGGAACCCACCTGCTCCCCCGCCCTGCCCTGTCGTCGCACCGAGCCCGTCACCCAGCCCTGCCCGGTCGTTCCACGCGCCATTTCCGCGGCGCGCCCTAGCAGATCCGCGGCAGCTGGTCGCCCGTGAGCCAGTCGACGACGCGCCGCCCGCCGAAGGCGGTCTCCATCTGCACGAAGCAGTGCGGATCCTCGGTGACTTCGCCGATCACGGCGGAATCCGCGCCCAGCGGGTGCGCGCGCATCGCGGCCAGCAGCGCGGGCGCGTCGCCCGGCGCGCAGATCGCGATGAGCTTGCCCTCGTTGGCGACGTACAGCGGATCGAGCCCGAGGAATTCGCAGGCCGCGGCCACTTCGCCGCGCACCGGCAGCGCCTTCTCGCGGATGGTCATGCCCACGCCGGACTGCGTGGCCAGCTCGTTGAGCGTGGTGGCCAGGCCGCCGCGCGTGGGGTCGCGCAGGCAGTGGATGTCGCGCACCGCGCCAAGCATGTGCGCGACGAGCCCGTGCAGCGCGGCGGTGTCCGAGCGCACGGTGGTGCCGAACTCGAGGTTCTCGCGCAGCGACATGATCGCGACGCCGTGGTCGCCCAGCATGCCGCTGACCAGGATCGCGTCGCCGGGCCGCGCGCGGTCGCCGGTGATGCGGACGCCCTCGGGCACCACGCCCACGCCGGTGGTCGTGATGAACACGCCGTCGCCCTTGCCGCGCTCGACGACCTTGGTGTCGCCGGTCACGATCGGCACGCCCGCTTCGCGCGAGGCCTGTGCCATCGACTCGACGATGCGGCGCAGGTCGGCGAGCGGCAGGCCCTCCTCGAGGATGAACGCGGCCGACAGGTACAGCGGCGTGGCGCCGGCCATGGCGACGTCGTTGATGGTGCCGTGCACGGACAGGCAGCCGATATCGCCGCCCGGGAAGAAGATCGGCGACACGACGTGGCTGTCGGTGGCGACGACGAGGCGGCCCGGCGGCACGTCGAGCTGCGCCTGGTCGTCCATGCGCGACAGCGCCTCGTTGTCGAAGCTCGCGACGAACAGCTCCTGGACGAGCTGCGCCATGGCGCGTCCGCCGCTGCCGTGGCTCATCTCGACCTGGCCGTGGCGATAATCGAGCGCGCGCGTGAACCCGCGCTTCACGGTGCGGCCCCCACAGCGGCGGGCGCAGGCACGGCGGAGCGCGCGTCGCGGAAGCGGCCGTAGGTGTAGTGGGCGGCGCAGGCGCCTTCCGAGGACACCATGCAGGAACCCAGCGGGTTCTCGGGCGTGCAGGCGGTGCCGAACAGCTTGCAGTCGACGGGATGCTTGACGCCGCGCAGGATCGCTCCGCACTCGCAGGCCTTGTGGTCTGGCACGTTGCGGTGCTCGACGCCGTAACGGGCCTCGGCGTCGAAAGCCCGCCACTTGTCCTTGATGCGCAGCGCGCTGTAGGGCACCTCGCCCAGGCCGCGCCATTCGAAGCTCGAGCGCAGCTCGAAGATGTCGGCCACGAGTTCCTGCGCCTTGAGGTTGCCGTCGCGCGTGACCGCGCGCGTGAACTCGTTCTCGACCTCGCAGCGGCCGTCGTTGACCTGGTTCACCAGCATCAGGATGGCCTGCATCACGTCGAGCGGCTCGAAGCCGGCGATCACCACGGGCTTCTGGTATTCCTCGGCGAAGAATTCGTAGGGCCGGCTGCCGATGATGGTCGAGACGTGGGCGGGGCCGACGAAGCCGTCGATCGGCACGGTCCCAAGCTCGCGCACCTCGGGCGACTGAAGGATGTGCGAGATCGCCGAGGGCGTCAGCACGTGGTTGCAGAACACGAAGAAATTCGTGAGGCCGCGCTGTGAGGCCTCGCGGATGGCGAGCGCGGTCGGCGGTGTGGTGGTTTCGAAACCGATCGCGAACAGCACCACTTCCTTGCCCGGGTTCTCCTCCGCGATCTTCACGGCGTCGAGCGTCGAGTAGACCATGCGGATGTCGGCGCCCTGGGCCTTGGCCTTGAGCAGCGACAGGCGCCCCGACGCGGGCACGCGCATAGTGTCGCCGTAGCTCGCGAGGATGACGTTGGGCTTGCGCGCGATCTCGATCGCCATGTCGACGCGGCCCACCGGCAGCACGCAGACCGGGCAGCCGGGGCCGTGGATCATGCGCACGTTGGGCGGCAGCAGGTCGGCGACGCCGTAGCGCGCGATCGCGTGCGTGTGGCCGCCGCAGAATTCCATGAAGCTGTACTGCCGCGCCGGGTCCGCCGCCCGCGCGATGGCGCCCGCGATGCCGCGCGCCAGGTCGCCGTCGCGGAACTCGTCGACGTACTTCATGCGGGCTCCATGCCGGCGAGGCCCGCCGACGCGAACAGTTCCAGCGTGCGCGCGGCCTCGTCGGGGTCGAGCCGGGACAGCGCGTGGCCCACGTGTACGATGACGTAGTCGCCGGGCGATACGTCGTCGACGAGCGCGACGGACACTTCCTTGCGCACGCCACCGGCGTCGACGATCGCGAGCCCGCCTTCGCGCAGCTCGACCACCTTCACGGGCAATGCCAGGCACATGTCAGTCTCTCCCGTCGGCGAGCAAGGCCACCCAGGCCTGTCCCGCGGATATGCCACCATCGTTGGGCGGCAGTTCGGCCGCCTCGAACACCTTCAGGCCGGCCGCCTCGAGCCGCATCGATACCTGTTCGGACAGTATGCGGTTCATGCAGCAGCCGCCGGACAGCACGATCCTGTCGATCCGCTGCCGGCCCGCCTCCGCGGCGGCCCATTGGGCCAGACCCTCGGCGAGCGTGTAGTGAAACAAGGCTGCACCGAGTTGGCCATCGGCGCAATCCGCAAGGTGGGCAAGCAAGGCCGCCATGCTGAGGTTGCCGTTGACCACCAGGTGGCCATCGCGCAGCGGATCGACATGCCCCTGCCGGGCCGCCAGCCCTTCAAGCAGCATCGCCGCCTGGCCCTCGAAGGCCGCGACCGGCCGGATTCCCAGCAGGCCCGCCGCCGCATCGAACAGCCGCCCGGCGCTCGAGGTGGGGGGGCATTGCAGGCCCCGGTCGAGCAGCATGCGGACCGCCGCGGCCGCCGGACCCGGCCAGCGCCGCTCGATTTCGTCGGCGCGGCCGAGCTGGTGCAGCGCCGCTGCGGCCATGCGCCAGGGCTCGCGGGCGGCGCGGTCGCCGCCCGGCAGGGGCAGCGGCGCGAGATGCCCCAGGCGCCGGAATCCGCCGGCGTCCACGCGCAGCAGCTCGCCGCCCCAGGCAGCCCCGTCGTCGCCCAGCCCGACGCCGTCCAGCGCGAGGCCCAGCACGGGCTCGTCGATGCGGTGCTCCGCCATGACCGCCGCGACGTGGGCGTGGTGATGCTGGACCGCGAGCTGCGGGATGCCGAGTTCCTGCGCCAGCTGCGCCGCGAAGCGCGTGCTGTGGAAGTCGGGGTGCAGGTCGCTGACCACCCGGGCGGGACTCACGTCCAGCACGCCGAGCAGGTGGCGCACCGACTCCTCGAGAGCCAGGCAGGTGGCGCGGTTGTCGAGGTCGCCGATGTGCTGCGAGACGAAGGCCTCGTCGCCGCGGGTCACGCAGAACGTGTTCTTGAGATAGCCGCCCAGCGCGAGCACCGGCGGGCCGGCGCGCGCGAGGCGGATCGCCTGCGGCGTGTAGCCGCGCGCGCGGCGCATGAAGCGCACCCGCCCGCGCGCCTGCACGACGCTGTCGTCGCAGCGCACGAGGATGTCGCGGTCGTGCATGAGAAAGGCGTCGGCGATGCCCGCCAGGCGCGCGAGCGCCTCGTCGTTGCCCGTCACCAGCGGCTCGCCGCCGGGGTTGGCCGAGGTGCAGACGAGCGCGAGCTGCTGCGGTTCCTGCAGCCAGGCAGTGCCGGCGGGCCGGCCCGCGGCCTCGTGGAACAGCAGGAAGTGCAGCGGCGCGTAGGGCAGCATCACGCCGAGGCGCGACAGGCCAGGCGCCACGCCGGCGGGCGCGTCCGCGCCCAGGTCGTGACGCGGCAGCAGCACGATGGGGCGTTGCGGCGACTCCAGCGCCGCGGCCGCCAGCGCGTCGACCTCGCCATGCCGCCAGGCAGAGGCGGGATTGGCGACCATCAGCGCGAACGGCTTCTCCTCGCGCTGCTTGCGCAGCCGCAGCCGCTGCACGGCGCCGGCGTCGTCCGCGAGGCAGACGAGGTGGAAGCCGCCCAGGCCCTTGATCGCGAGGATCAGGCCGCGGCGCAGCGCGGCGAGCGCCCAGGCCACCGGGTCTTCGCAGGCCACGGGCGCGCCGTCCGCATCGTGCGCGGCGAGCCGCGGGCCACAATCCGCGCAGGCGTTGGGTTGCGCATGGAAGCGGCGGTCCAGCGGCGCGTGATATTCGGCCGCGCAGCGCCCGCACATCGCGAACGTTGCCATCGTCGTGTTGGGCCGGTCGTAAGGCAGCGCGCCGGTGATGGTGTAGCGCGGACCGCAGTTGGTGCAGTTGGTGAAGGCGTAACGCCAGCGCCGGTCGGCCGGGTCGAACATTTCGGCGAGGCAGTCGGGACAGGTCGCCGAGTCCGGCGTGACGTGCGCACCGTGGCCGCCCTGGTCGCTGGCGACGATCGCGAAGGGTCCGTCGCCGAGGCAGGCGATGTCCTGGGATTCGATGGCCGTGATGCGCGCGAGCCGCGGCGCCTCGGCCGACAGCCGCGACGCGAAAGCATCGAGACCGGCCGGGGGTCCCTCGACCTCGGTGATCACGCCCTCGCCGTCGTTGCGCACCCAGCCGCCGAGGCCCAGCTCGGTGGCGATGCGATAGACGAAGGGGCGAAAGCCCACGCCCTGCACCTGGCCGCGCACCCGCAGGCGGCGGCGTGCAGGCGTCGACGCCTGGGTCACACGACCGCCCCGGCCCTCGCCGCCGGCGCCGCGCCGCTGCACGCGGCCAGCTCGCGCCGGATCCAGCCCAGCCACTCGTCGAAGCCTTCGCCCGTGCGCGCCGAGACCCGGATCACGACCAGGTCGGGATTGACGCGGCGCGCATTGGCCTCGCACAGCTCGACGTCGAAGTCGAGGTGCGGCAGCAGGTCGACCTTGTTGACGAGCATGAGGCTGGCGGCACGGAACATGTCGGGATACTTGAGCGGCTTGTCCTCGCCCTCGGTGACCGAGAGGATCGCGACCTTGTGCGCCTCGCCCAGGTCGAACAGGGCCGGGCAGACGAGATTGCCGACGTTCTCGACGAACAGCACGCCGCCCTCGGGCGGTGCGAACGTGTCGAGCGCGCGCGCCAGCATGTGCGCGTCGAGGTGGCAGCCCTTGCCGGTATTGATCTGCAGCGCCGGCGCGCCGGTCGCGCGGATGCGGTCGGCGTCGTTGGAGGTCTGCTGGTCGCCCTCGATCACCGCGACCGGAACGCTGCCGGCCAGCGCCGTGACAGTGCGCACGAGCAGCGAAGTCTTGCCGGAGCCCGGGCTCGAGACGAGGTTGAGGCACAGCGCGCCGCGCGCCGCGATGGCAGCGCGGTTGCGTGCGGCATAGGCGTCGTTGGCGGCGAGCAGGTTGCGCTCGACCTGGACGATGCGCGCCGGGGTCACGCCCGGGCCGTGCACGCCGAGCGCGCCGATGCCCAGGTCGGCGCCGCCCATCACGGGCGCGAACTGCTCCTGCCCCGACAGCGGCGCGGCGGAACCGCGCGCGAGCGATTGCGCCCTGCCGTCGATATGGACTTCATCCGTGCCGCAGCCGCAGGTCGTGCACATCGCCGTCTCCACTCAGGCCGGCGGCGCCGCGCCGTCGGCCATTATTCCGATTTCCCTGACGCTCAGGCCCGTGCCGCCGGTGACCTGCAGCTGGTGGCTGCCGCAATCCGGACAGGGCTCGCCCACGGCCGCCAGGCTGACCGTCTTGCTGCACAGCATGCACCAGGCCTGCCCCTCGGGTTCGTCAACCTCGAGCGTGGCGCCCTCGGCGGGACCGCCGCGACAGACCACTTCGAAACCGAAGCGTAACGCGTCCAGCTCCACGCCGGCGAGCCGGCCGATCTCGAGCCTGATGAGGCTGACGCGCCCGCCGCCCTCGCGCGCGAGGGTGTCCTCGACGATCTGCAGGATGCCCTGCGCCAGCGACATCTCATGCATGGCGCAGCTCCACGCTCAGGGCGACGCAGGGATCCAGCGCGCTGGCCGTCGCCTCGAGCAGGCGGCGGGCCTGCTCGTCATCCGCAGCGACGGCGCCCTCCAGGGCCGCGGGCAGGGCGCCGGCGGGATGGAAGTTCCACTCGGTCGGCGCAACGATCGCGTAGCGGGCGATGCGGCCGTCGGCGATCTCGACGACGTGGGTCAGCAGCCCGCGCGCCATCTCGGCCCAGGCCACGCCACGTCCCGCGCCCAGCGACGCCGAGGCCACCTCGCCGGGCGAGGCCTCGCCGGTCAGCACGGCGATCATCTCGGCGAGGCGCGCGAACACGCGCGCGGCCGTGACGTGGGTTCGCGCGAGCTGGTCGATCGCGTGGTGCCCCGACAGCCGGGCCAGCGGGCCGGTCTCCTGCGCCGAACCGGCCAGCACCGGGAAGCGCGCGAAGGACGGATCCGCGAGCGCCGGCTCGGCGATCGACCCGATGACGGTCGCCGAGGCCGGCCGCGCCAGGAAGGGAATCTTCGACGGCATCCCGCCCGGCATGCGGGCCAGCCGCCCGATCGTGCGCGCAAGCGAGGTGTGGCCGTGATCGGCCCAGGCCAGCCAGTCCGACGCGGAACGGCTCTCGAGCCAGCCGTCGGCGCGCTCGCCGAGCAGCCGCGAGGACACCAGCGACAGCAGAGCGTCGCGCGCGGCGCCCCAGGCGGCATCGGATGCCGGCGCGCTGCGCGCAAGGGCCCGCATGCGGCCGAGCAGTTCCATGTCCTCGGGTTCGCCCGCGAGGCGGGGCCAGTCGAGCGTGAGCCGCCAGGCATGCTCCTGCACGGTCTCGGCGGCGAGTTCGCGCGAACGATGCTCGGAGACCGCCTGTTGCTGCCGGGTCGCGCCGGCTGCTTCGCAGGCGGCTGCGCAGACCACGGCCTGCGAACGGCCGCACAGCGACAGCGCGAGCGAGAGCAGGCCCGGGGCCTCGGCGGGCGCACGGCCGCGCAGCAGAAGGTCGCCGATCAGCGGCCGGTCGGTGGTGGCGCGCACAGCTGCGAGTCGCCCGCCCTCGAGCACGGCAGACACCCGCACCTGGCCCTCGGCGATCATGGCTTGTAGGCAGAGCTCGCGCCGCGCAGGAAATCGCGACGGCTCATGGTCTCGGCGCCCTGCACGCCGGCGGGCTTGTCGTCCGGCTTTGGCGCATCGAACAGGCCTTCGACCGCCACGCGCGCGGTTTCGCGGGCCGTGTCCTGGTCCGCGAACTCCAGCACCGGCGAGAACAGGGAGCAGGCGTGGTATTCGCCCAGGCCGGGCTCGACGGCGGCGATGAAGGGGAAGATGCCCGTCGGGAAGGGATAGTGCACGTTCTCGCGCTCGGGCGCGGAACGCCAGGCGGCCGGATCGCGCGGCATGACCACGAGGTTGATGAACCAGGGCGTCACCAGCGCGCCCAGCCAGTTGCCGTTCCACTCGCGGAAGCCCACGGCCTCGACGGCCAGGCGCGGGTTGAGAATGGGCACGCCGTCCATGCGCGTGGCGCGAATCACCTCGAAGGCCCGCGTCAGCTCGGCCGAGGGATCGGGCAGCAGTTCGACCGGCTCGTCAGGCATCCGGGATCACCATGAACTGCTCGCGCGCGCCGTCGCATTCCGGGCAGCGCCAGTGCGCAGGCAGTTGCGAAAACGGCGTGCCGGGCGGGATCTGCCATACGTCGTCGCCCTTGGCGGGATCGTAGACCCACCAGCAGATCTTGCACTCGAGCCGCGTCGTATCGGCGAGCTTGGCGTTGTCGCCGAGGTAGGACCCTTCGAAGGTGTCGCGTGGCTTCACTCGCCGGCCTCGGACTGCTCGAGCCACTCGAGAACCTCGCCGATGCGCATCGCGGAGTCACGGATGTCCTCGCGACCGGCCATGGCGACCTCGGGGATGCGCGTCATCTCGATCGAGTCCAGCAGCGTGCGGTCCATGTTGTTGAAGTACTGCACCCACCAGGTGTCGCGGACGACCGTGCTGGTGATGCGGCAGTTGCCGAAGCCGCGCGACAGGATCACCACCGGGCCCGGCGCGAGCACGGCGGCCAGGTAGGTGCCGTCCGCCGGCGACAGCGGCAGCAGCGTGAGGTTGATGACGTGCGTCGGGTCGCCCTCTCCACGCGTCGCGGAGCGGTCGGCGATCTCGGCGAGCACCGGCAGCGCGCTCATTACGCCGACGGGCGGCTCGACCTGCGGCAGCACCGGGCGGGACGCGCCCTGCGAGGCCGCGACCAGCACCTCGGGAACCGGCCCGACCTCGAGGAGGTCGCGCACGACTGCACCGGCGGAGTTGCATACGCGCACGCGCCAGACGCCGGCGAACACCGACTCCTGGGCCTGCACCGGCGCCTCGCCCGACACGGTGGCCGAGACTTCGCCCTCGCCGAGGACCTGGTCGAGCAGCTTGCGGTTCGCGTCGTCGAGCGAGGCAAGGTCGAGGCGCTGGCTGTCGCCGCCGTTGGCGTAGGCCTCGGCAGCCTCGTGCAGCCAGCGCAGCACGCCGAGCGCCTCGTCGAGGCCGGCGGCCTCTTCGGGCTCGGGCAGGTCGGGCATGGAGAAGGTGCTCATGCCCTTGGGCATGTCGAGGTACTTGAGGTCGTCCTCTTCCTCCGGCTGCGAACCGGGACCGATGGAGACCACGGGAATGGGGAATGGCTTCATGGCGGTTCCTTCAGGTCGCGGCCGGGCTTTCGCCCGCCGCCGAGGCATTGTCGCGCGCCGCGGCGACTGCCGCCTCGCGTCGCGTCGGTGAATCGAGCAGTTCCTGCACGCGCGAGACGTAGAAGTCCCAGTCCTGCACGGCCGTGATGGCGCCGACGTACTCGCCGCCGCGCACGAATACCAGCGCGGGCCAGCGGGCGAAGCCGAAACGCTTCTGCAGTTCGCGCTCCGAGGCGCGGCTGACGACCGCGCCGCGCAGGCGGCCGCGGAAAGCGGCGACCAGCTCGGGCAGGATTACCGCGACGTCGAGGGATTCGGGATGCTGGGCCGGGTTCTCGCTGAAGAACAGCACGGCGTCGCCGGGGCCGGCGAGGAAGGCGTCGACGGTCGCTGTGTCCACTTCGGGAAACCCGAGCTGTGACACCAGTCGCTCGATCAGCGGATGCCGCGGGTCGGGTGCTGCCTCATCCATTCGACGCCTCCTTGGGAGCAGCGGCCGGGCGCAGGAACTCCGGCAACTCGGGTTCGCGGCCGATCAGGTCCGCGAAATGATGTTCTAGAACCGCGTCGCCGCGCATCGCGGCCTCGACGCCCTCGATGGCGCGCGCCACTTCGGCTGCACGCTGGGCGTCGATGCACTCGCGCGCGACGCCGTGGAAAACCAGCAGCCAGGCGCCCACCGGCGCCGGCTCGATGAGGCGCATGTCGACCTGCGTCCGCTGGCCGCGGTCGTCGCACCAGGCAAAGGCCTCACCGACCTCGATCACCTGCATGGGCAGGGCGATACACATCAGGGCTTCCTCCGGGCCAGGAAACGCATGTCTCCCTGGCGACAGGCTTCTTCCTCGGACGGGCGGCCCTGTTCGTAGGCCTCGATCACGAGGGACTCCGCGGTGAACGACTCCGCCGGCTGTTCGCGCGGGGTGACCGTGACACCCCAGCGGCGAAGCTGGGCGACCCCAAGCTCCACGGCCGGGCCGACCTGCGCCCTGACGCTCTCCCTGAGACTTCCGCCGAAGTCGCGAAGTTCCTCTGGCTGCACGCCGATCAGCATGAGCTGAGAGGGCTTGTGCCCCGTCAGTTCGGCCGCGGCCAGCACGTCCTGGAACCCGGTCTGGTGCAGGCTCATGGCCTTGGCGCCCATCAGCGACGGCACGTCGTCCCCCTCGATCACCTTGAGCGTACCCGGCGGCAGGCCGTAATCGATCGCGTCGAACACCAGCAGCGCCTCGGCCTCCTGCACCATCGGCAGCAGGTAAAGGCCCTGGGTGCCGCCATCCACGACGGTGACCCGCTCGTCGAACTCGTAGCGCCGCTGCAGCTCTTCCGCCGCGCGCAGGCCGAAGCCCTCGTCGGCCCACAACAGGTTACCTATACCGAGTACAAGAATCATTCCGCTTTGCGTAGCTGGAAGCGCATCGGTCATGGCGGGTCGGCTCCGGGCGGCAGACAAAAAATGGGCCGGGTGCCGTTATACGACACCCGGCCCAGGGGGGTTCTCAATCCTTGAAGTAGCGGTAGCCGCCGACGATCGTGCTGATGGTGCCCTGCTTGGACAGGTTGTCCTCGCGGAACGCCATGTACATGTGGATGATCGAGAACAGCACCATGACCCACATGCCGAAGCGGTGCCAGGTGTGCAGGTCCATGCTGTTCGGGAAGAAGATGGTCACCCACCCGAACATCGCGGCTGCCCAACTATCCCGGCCCAGGCCCTCGGCATACAGCGCAAAGCCGCTGACGATCATCCAGAGGCCCATCAGCGAGAACATCAGGAACATCGCTGTGTTGGCCAGCGGGTTGTGCCCGACGTACTGACGCGGCTTGTTGCTGAGGAACAGGTACCACTTCACCTGATCGACCAGGCCGCGCCAGAAGCTCGCCTTGTGGAAGGCGGGCAGGAACAGCTGCTTGGCCCATTCATTGCCGACGAAGTGCCAGTACAGGCGACCGGCGAAGCCGATGGCGAACACGTACGCGCAGATGAAGTGCACCATGCGCACATAACCCATCACGTACCAGGTGCTCGCCTCGCCCTCCACCGACGGCAGTGGCCGTCCGATCAGGAAACCGCTCCCGACCAGGCCGATCATCGCCAGGACCGTGACCCAGTGCCACAGCCTTACCGGTGCTTCGTACACATACACCGCACGCATCATCGAGTGGTCTACGAGACCCTTGATGTGCTGCTCGGGCGCGCCGTCCAATGCACGGACTTCACGCAGTTCTTGCTGGATCGTGGACATCTTGCCCTCCCAGGGCGTTCGTGCCCTCAGCGCACCTTGACTGAGGTCAGTTCACGGCCTTCCGGCGACATCACGTGCGTGGCGCACGCGAGGCACGGATCGAAGCTGTGGATTGTCCGCAGGATCTCGAGCGGCTGCTCGGGGTCGACCATCGGCGTACCGAGCAACGATGCCTCGTACGCGCCGATCGAGCCGTCGGGCCCGCGCGGCGTGGCATTCCAGGTCGTCGGCACGACGCACTGGTAGTTGTCGATCTTGCCTTCCTTGATCACGATCCAGTGACCCAGCGCTCCGCGCGGCGCCTCGACGAAGCCGGCGCCCTTGGCCTCTGCCGGCCAGGTCTTGGGCTCCCACTTGTCGACGTTGGCGCAGGCGGTGTCGCCGGCCTTGATGTTCGCGATCAGCTGGTCGAAGAAGTAGCGCATCTTGTGGGCCGCCCACGAGGCCTCGAGGCCGCGGGCCGCAGTGCGCCCGAGCGTCGAGAACAGCGCGGTCAACGGCACGTTGAGCGTCTTCAGGACCATGTCCACGGGTTCCTTGAACTCGGGCTTGCCCTGGACATAGCCGATCACGTAGCGCGCGAGCGGGCCGACTTCCATCGGCTGTCCGCGCCAGCGCGGCGCCTTGACCCAGCTGTACTTGGCCGACTCGTCCAGCGACTCGATCTTGGTCTTGGTGCCCTTGACGCCTGCGCCGAGCGCAAACGCGGGATCCGTCAGGCCGTCGAACGGGTGCAGGCCCTTCTTCTCGTCCGGGTACTTGTACCAGGAGTGGTTGACGAACTCCTGGATCTGCTCCGGATCCTTGAGGTCGACTTCCTGGACCTTGCTGAGGTCGCCGCCGACGATCGCGCCGCGCGGGAACAGCAGGTTGCCGGCCGAGTAATCGTTCGGCTTGTCGGGGAAGTCGCCGTAGGACAGCAGGTTCTGCGACGAGATGCCGCCGCCGATGGCGCCCCAGTCCTTGTAGAACGAGGCGATCGCGAGCAGGTCCGGGATGTAGACGTTGTCGATGAAGGCGATGGTGTCGTCGATGATCTTCGACACCATGTTGAGGCGTTCCATGTTGATCGCGCCGACGGCACCGGTGCCATCGACGTTGATCGAGCACGGCATGCCGCCGACCAGCCAGTTCGGGTGCGGGTTCTTGCCGCCGAAGATGGTCTGGATCTTGACGATTTCCTTCTGGAAGTCGAGCGCCTCGAGGTAGTGCGCGACCGCCATCAGGTTGGCCTCGGCCGGCAGCTTGTAGGCCTTGCTGCCCCAGTAGCCGTTCGTGAACGGGCCGAGCTGGCCCGACTCGACGAACTTCTTCAGGCGGGTCTGCAGGTCGCGGAAATAGCCCGGCGACGAGTTCGGCCAGCTGGAGATGCTCTGCGCGAGCTCGGAGGTCTTCTTCGGGTCCGCCGACAGCGCGCTGACCACGTCCACCCAGTCGAGGGCGTGCAGGTGGTAGAAGTGGACGAGGTGGTCCTGCGCGTACAGCGTCGCGTGCATCAGGTTGCGGATGGTGTTGCCATTCGCGGGGATCTGGATGCCGAGCGCGTCTTCGACGCAGCGCACGGATGCCAGCGCGTGCACGCCGGTGCAGACGCCGCAGATGCGTTCGACGAAGGCCCACGCGTCGCGCGGGTCGCGGCCCTTGAGGATGACCTCGAGGCCACGCCACATGGTGCCGGTCGACACCGCGTTCTGGATGGTGTTGTTCGCGTCGACGTTCACCTCGATGCGGAGGTGGCCCTCGATGCGGCAGATGGGGTCGACGATGACGCGCTTGCCGCTGTCGTCGAGCTTGAAGCCCTGGGTTTCATAAGCAGACATGGTCAGGCTCCCTTACTTGTTCGACTCGGCGGCCGGCGACTTGTGCCGCGCCCTTCCCAGGGCGGTGACCGCAGCGTGAGCGGCGATGGCTGCGCCAGCGACCGCGGCGAGCGGGCCACCGACACCGTCCGCGGTGCTCTCGATGCCCGGCTGGACGTCGACGAGGCGCTCGTAGAACGAGCCCTTGTCCCAGAATCCGTCCTCGGAGCAGCCGATGCAGCCGTGTCCGGAGCCGATCGGGAACGAGACACCCTCGTTCCAGCGCGTCGTGGAGCAGGCGTTGTACGTGGTCGGGCCCTTGCAGCCCACCTTGTAGAGGCAGTAGCCCTTGCGCGCGCCCTCATCGTCGAACTTCTCGACGAACTGGCCGGCGTCGAAGTGCGGCCGGCGATAGCACTTGTCGTGGATGCGCTGGCTGTAGAACATCTTCGGCCGACCCTGACGGTCGAGCTCAGGCAGCTTGCCGAAGGTGAGCATGTACGTGACGACGCCCGTCATGACCTCGGCGATCGGCGGGCAGCCCGGCACCTTGATGACCGGCTTGTCCGTGATGACCTTGTGCACCGGCACGGCGCGGGTCGGGTTCGGGCTGGCGGCCTGCACGCAACCCCAGGAGGCGCATGAGCCCCAGGAGATGATGGCCTGGCAGTCGGCGGCCATGTCCTTGAGCTTCTCGACGAACGGACGTCCGCCCTGGAAGCAGTACATGCCGTCCTCGTTCAGCGGCGGGTTGCCCTCGACCGCGAGGATGTACTTGCCCTTGTACTTCTCACGCGTCATGTCGAGGATCGCCTCGGCCTGGTGGCCGGCGGCCGCCATGATCGTGTCGTCGTAGTCGAGCGAGATCATCGACAGGATGACATCCTTGGCCAGCGGATGCGCCGAGCGGATGAACGACTCGGTGCAGCAGGTGCACTCGAGGCCGTGCAGCCAGATGACCGGCGTGCGCTCCTTGGTTTCCATCGCGTGCGCAATCTTTGGCACGAAGGCGGGGCCAAGGCCCAGCGACGTGGCCGTGAGGCTGCAGAACTTGAGGAAGCTGCGCCTGGTGATGCCCTGGCGGCGCATCACGTCATAGAAGGTGTCGTGCATGAGAACCCCCTGTCTAGCGACCCGTTCGCCGACGCCGCGCGGAGGGGCGTCGGCGGAATGCCTGGCGGGCGCTGGAACCTTGGTTGCCGGCCACTACTCCTGGACCGGCACTGTGGCGCGCACCCAGAAGCTCCCGTGGTGGACGCGGCCCTCCCCGCGTCTTGGGCGCAATGATCCGAGTCGCGGCCTGACACTTAAATAAGGAGAAATGCACAGTCGAATCAGGGGCTTTTCCTTGTGCAGCACAAAAGGATTCGTGCTTGCGGCGTTCCCCCTGCCCTGGCGCGGCCACCGGGGACCGGACCCGGCCCGGACGGCCCCGTGCGCCCAAGCGACTGTTTCTGCTAACCTTGCGCCCCGCGCGGCCACCCGGCCGGCGCCTGCCCCAGTGGAGCCAGCCTTGAGCAACGCGCGGACCCTCGCCGCAACCCCCAGCCTCGCCAGGTCGTATTACGAACTGACCAAGCCGCGGGTAGTTGCACTGATCGTATTCACCGCAGTCGTCGGCATGTTCCTGGCCGTGCCGGGCATGCCGCCGCTGGGCGGGCTGGTCTGGGGTACCGTCGGCATCGCACTGGCCTCCGCCTCGGCGGCCGCCATCAACCACGTGCTCGACCAGCGCATCGACGCCGAGATGCGCCGCACGCGCCACCGGCCCCTGCCCACGGGCAGCGTGTCAGAGGCGACCGCCCTGGCCTTCGCCTTCTTCCTGGGCGCGGGCTCGATGCTGATCCTCGCGCTGCTCGTCAACGCGCTGACGGCGGTCCTGACCTTCTTCTCGCTGATCGGCTACGCGGTCATCTACACGGTGTGGCTCAAGCGCGCGACGCCGCAGAACATCGTGATCGGCGGCGCGGCCGGCGCGGCCCCGCCCGTGCTCGGCTGGACCGCCGTGACCGGCGTCATCGACCCCAACGCCCTGCTGCTGTTCCTGATCATCTTCGCCTGGACCCCGCCGCACTTCTGGGCGCTCGCGATCGCGCGGCGCGACGAGTACGCCAAGGTCGGCATCCCGATGCTGCCCGTCACGCACGGCATCGAGTTCACCAAGGAACACATCTGGTACTACACGGTGCTGCTGACCGTGATCACCGTGCTGCCCTACCTGACCGGCATGTCGGGCCTGCTGTACCTGGCCAGCGCGCTGGTGCTCGACGGCATCTTCCTGCGCTACGCCTGGCGGCTGTGGAACACCAGCGAATCCAACCTGCCGATGCGCACGTTCCGCTATTCGATCAGCTATCTCGCCTTCCTGTTCGGCGCCTTGCTGCTCGACCACTACCTGATGCTGAGGTTCTGAGCCCGCTGGCAGCGGAAGCGGCCGCTCAACTGACGGCCTGGTCGCCGACGAAGGGATTGCTGCGGCGCTCGGCGCCGAAGGTCGACATCGGCCCGTGGCCGGGCACGAAGCGCACGTCGTCCCCCAGCGGGAACAGCCTGCCCCGGATCGCGTCGATCAGCGTCGCGTAGTCGCCGCCGGGGAAGTCCGTGCGGCCGATGGAACCCTGGAACAGCACGTCGCCGACGAAGGCGATCCGTGCCTCCGGCTCGAAGAAGATCACGTGGCCCGGCGTATGCCCGGGGCAATGACGCACTTCCAGCGTGACCTCGCCGACCGTCACCGAGTCTCCCTGGACCAGCCAGCGCGTCGGCTCGAAGACCTCGCTGGGCGGGAACCCGTACTGGCGGGCTATCTGCGGCAGCTGGTCGATCCAGAAGCGATCGCCCTCGTGCGGACCCTCGATCGGGATCGAGAGCTGGCGCGCGAGCGTGGCCGTGGCGCCGGCGTGGTCGACGTGCGCGTGCGTCAGCAGGATCTTCTCGAGGGTCACGCCGTGCCGCTTCGCCTCGGCGAGCACCGTCTCGAGGTCGCCGCCCGGATCGATCACGGCGCCGCGCATCGTCCGGTCGCACCAGATGAGCGAACAGTTCTGCTGGAAGGGCGTGACGGGAATGACGACGGCGCGCAGCGTCATGGCTGCATGAGCCTTCTCGCGGTCGTCCAGGACGAATAGCCGCGCCACACCCAGCTGATCGCGCGCGCGGGGCCGAGCAGCAGCATCACGCCCACGCCGGCCGCCACCAGCACCGGGCGCGCACCGAGCCGGCGCATCAGGCCTATCGCGCGATCGACCAGCGACACCGACTGGTAGACGTGCTGGAAATCGGCGGCAAAAGCCGCGCGCTCGGCGGCGGCGCGCTGCTGCAGCGCTGCCCGGCGCTGGGCGAGTTCGCGGCCTCGCGCGATCACCGGTCGCCCCCGAGTGCTTCGCTGTCGCGCCGGAGTTCTGCGATCGTCGCCGACAGCAGGCGCGGGCGCGAGGCGATGGTCGAACGCACGCGCCAAAGCGAGAACGCCGCGATGACCGCGAACACGATCACCACGCCGCCGGCGGCCCACAGGCGATAGCTGTCCCACAGGGCGATGACGACCAGGGCGCCGAGCGCCAGCACGGCCAGGCCCGCGAAGAAGATCGCCACCAGCGACCACAACAGGATCAGCGCGATGCTGTTGAGTTCCTCGCTGATCTCGGTGGTCACGAGCTCGAGCCGCGTCTGCGCCATCGTCAGCAGCGTGGCGAGCATGCGCCTGACCGACTCGAGCAGGCCCTCGCGGGACGGGCTGGAGACCGGGGAATCGTTGTCCATGAGGCTCAACGCCGAGCGATCAGCACGCCGACCAGCACGCCGACGCCCGCTGCGACGCCGATCGCGGTCCACGGGTTGTCGCGCACGTAACGGTCGGCGGCCTTGGCCGCCTCACGGGCCCGGCCGGTGATGTCGTCCTCGATCGCCTCCAGCCGCGCCCTCGCGGACTTGAGCGAATCCTCGGCCCGTGCCCGCGCTTCGCTGATGCCCGCCCCGGCCTGGCCGGAGGTGGCGTGCAGCAGGGCCTCGGCGTGCTCGACCACGGCGCGCATGTCTTCCATGAGCTTGTCGGCTTCGGTTGTCATCGGGTTCTCCTCGTTCAGCGTCGGCGCCACCATGCTAGCGCCGCACGCCTCCGACCGACAGTCGCAAATCCCCGGGGAGCCAGCCCCACCCGCGATACAAGGCTACGCCCCTGCTAGCCCGCCGCACCCGGGATACACGGCCCTCCGCGCGCGGCGGACCGCGCTGATTGCTACGGGCCGTGTATCCCGTGCGCG
>JADZCS010000108.1 GCA_020851435.1 Gammaproteobacteria bacterium
CACGGGATAGCCAAATGAACGGCCAATTTTCTGGGATTCGATCACGCAACGTCCTCCTTGCAGCGGCGGTCGCGGCGATCCTCTCACCGATCCAGGTCGCGACAGCGGCCGAGGTCGATACCTCCGAATGGAAGTGCACGCAGTGCCCCTTCCAGCAAGGGGGAGAGGCGAGCGTGCGACTGGGCTACGGTGACGTCAGCGAAGACGCGGCGAAGTTCGCCGACTACACGGGCCTCGACGGTGGCGGTTACCTGATCGCCGACATCGACGGCCGCGCGCGCACGGAATCCGGCTGGTACCTCGCCTACGAGGGACGCAAGCTGGGCCTCGACTCGCGCGATGGCGTCATGACGATCGGCAAGGAGGGGGTCTTCAAGGCCTCGCTCTCCTACGACGCGATCACCAAGCGCACCTACGACGACACGATGAGCCCGTTCACGCTTTCGCAGGCGACGGGCAACCAGCTGAGCCTGCCGACGGGATGGGTGCGCGGAAGCACCACCGCCGGCATGACCCAGCTCGCCTCGACGCTGAAGCCCGTCGACATCGGCCACGACCGTGAGAAGGCCGGGCTGAGCCTCGACTGGCGCCTGTCGAAGTCCTTCGGACTGTTCGCGAATTTCAGTCGCGAGGACAAGGAAGGCAATCGCGTCGGCACGGCAGGCAATTTCACGACTGCCCTGCAGATGCCCGAGCCGATCGACAGCGCGACGAGCACCTACGAGTTCGGCTTCAACTGGACCGGTCAGGCCGCGCATGCGCGACTGGCGTACTACGTCCAGAAGTACGACAACCAGGTGAACGGCGTGAGCTGGGACAACCCGTTCACGACGTTCAACGCGACCACCGGCCGCATGGCGACGTCGCCTGACAACGAGTCGAAGCAGCTCGTGCTCAGCGCGGGTGTGCGCCTGGCGCTGGACACCAGCCTCGGATTCAAGGCCGTGATGGGTTCCGTGTCGCAGGACGCGGCGCTGCTGCCGTACACGATCACCGCCAGCCTGTCGCCCGGCGCACTGCCGCGCGCAGCGCTGAACGGCGACCTGTCGGTCAACCACTACGCCTTGACGATGTCGTCGCGGCCCTTCGACAAGATCCGGGTTCGCGGCGCGGTGCGCTTCGACGAGCGCAACGACGACACGCCGTCGATCACCTTCGCCAACGGCTACGTCGAAAGCGACATGGGTCGCATGCTCGCGTCCGTCACGCCCCAGCGCTACGACTACAAGCGCCGGCAGGGCGAGCTCGAGGGCGAGTACGAAGTGCTCAACGGCATCAAGCTGTTCGTGGGCATGAGGGGCGAGGACCTGAAGCGCACGAACCAGGACGTCGACAAGACGACCGAGGGAACTGGCTATTCGGGCCTGCGCATCCTGCCCGCGGCAGGCGTGTCGCTGACCATGCGGATCGGCGAGACCCACCGGGATGCGGCTGACGCGCGCACGCCGGAGTCCTGGGAGAACGCCAACTTCTGGAAGTACAACCAGGCCAACCGCGACCGCGACTTCCTGGACGTCAAGCTGGCCTGGACGCCTGCCGAGAGCGTGACCCTGTCGCTCGACGGTTCGGCGGCGAACGACGCCTACACCCTCTCGCCCTACGGCCTCAAGGAGGGTAACGACCGTCGCGTGGCGGCCAACGTCGCGTGGATGCCGAAGGAAGGCCTGACGGTCTACGCCGACGGCGGCTACCAGATCATGCAGGCGACGCAGACGAACCAGACCGGCGTCCCGCTCACGAGCTGGAAGGCCGAGCACGAGGACGTCTACAAGACCCTGGGCCTCGGCGCCAAGTGGACCAACATCGGCGACAAGTGGGATGTGTCCATCGACTACGCGCGCGCGGAGTCCACTGGCGAGATCGACACCGTGGCGGGCACGGCAAGTTCGTTCCCGGACAACACGACGGACTTCCGCTCCCTGCGGATCGGCGTTGCGTACCGTGTGAACGAGGCGCTGCGCGTCGGTGTCGGCTATCGGCAGGAGAAGCTCGAGTCGGAAGATTGGGCGTTGCAGGGCCTGCAACCGGCGACGGTCGCGACGCTGCTCGCGCTGGGCGCCGACCCGTACAACTACAACGTCGACGTCATCTCGCTGAGCTTCCGCTACGACTTCGGTGGCCCGAAGCCGCAGAAGGGCGAGTAAGCCCCCCGACCACCGGGCCGCGCCCCTCCCTGGCCGCCCGGCGACAAAATCAGGGGCCTGATCCGTGAGGATCAGGCCCCTTTTTTACTGCGCGCCGTTTGCGGTCAGCGGAAGGCGATGGCGGCGATCACGGCGAGGCTGCCGACTGCCTGCACCGCCAGCGTGAGCTCGATGCACTTCTGCAGCTGCGCGCGGCGCGCCGGCAGGGTCTCGTCCTGCCGGGCCACGTCGACGATGCCGAGCGCGGCCTTGATGCCGCCGGCGACCACCAGTGCCGCGGGCAGCAGGTACCAGGCCGCCAGCTCGCCGAGGGCGATGGCGCCGATCGACGCAGCCAGCGAAACGACGTGCAGGCCGATGTACAGCGCGCGCGTGCCAGGCACGCCCCAGCGCACCACCAGCGTGCGCTTGCCGGCAGCGGCGTCGCCCGCGAGGTCCGGCACTTCGTTGATCACCAGGA
>JADZCS010000109.1 GCA_020851435.1 Gammaproteobacteria bacterium
AGACCACGTCCGGGTTCTTCTCGCAGGACAGGATGCGCGCCGCCTGCGACGCCAGGCACCAGGCCGCGAAGTAGCCCAGCCCGCCGCAGGTGTCCAGCACCACCTTGCCGCGCGGCTGCACCAGCGCGACCTTGCGCCGCGCGTCCTCCCAGGGCGAGACCTGCGCCGATACCAGCATCTTGATGCCGTCGATCTCGAAGGTGGGCGTGCCCCACTCGGTGGGCACCAGCTTGATCAGCGAGTTCGTGAAGCGCGCGACCGGCTCGAAGCCCGCGCCCGTCCAGTGATAGATCGTGCGGTCCTTGCAGGACGGCAGCCAGGGGTAGTCCTGGCCCTGCCAGGTCCAGCGGTCGGCTGCGACTGCAACGCGCGTCCGCGAGCGCCCGAGGTCGAGCGAACACTCGACCTCCGGCTCGCCGGAACACAGGGCCACCACCAGGGCCTCGTGGACCTCGGTGGTGACCAGGGGACCTGTCAGAACGAGTACCTGAAGCCCAGCGTGTACAGGTCGATGTCGGCCTCACCCATGATGTCGTCGCTGCCGACCTGGGTATAGCGGGTCCACTCCAGCCGCACGCCGAAGTGCTGCATGAACGAGTACTCCCCGCCGACGCCGTACAGCAGCGACGACCGCTGGGTCTTGGCGCTCACCGAGTCGGACTCGCCGCTGGCGGCCGCGGACAGCACGCCTTCCGTCTCCAGCAGCGCCAGGCCAAAGCGCCCGTAGATCGAGAAGCTCGGGTTGAAGGGATAGATGCCCAGCATCGACAGCACCGGGCCCGACGACGACGACACCGCCCCGACCTCGATGTCCACCGCGCCCTCGCCGCCGTCGATCGTGCCGGAGGCCTGGTAGCCTGCCTCGCCGAGGTCCACGTAGGACAGCTCGGTGGCGAAATAGTCGCCCACCTGGTAGCCCAGAGTCAGGCCCCAGGCGGTGTCGGAATCGTCGAGCGAGGAATCGGCCGCCAGCACCTCGAAGCCTGAGGCGCCGAAGGCGTCGAGCAGGGCCTGGTCGATCGCGTCCTTGTCAGCTACGTTTTGCACCTTAGACTGGCCGCCAAAGCCGACCACGTACCAGCGATCGCTGGCGGCCTGGGCGGCGGTGCAGAGACCGAGTGACAGTACGATTCCGGCGACGAGCGCGCGTGAGGCTTTCATTATGTTCATCTCCATGGCGATGTATGGCAGCGGATGAAAGAACAGCGTACCGGCGGTCACCAGCTGATGCCGCGATGTTGCCACAGGGATTTCGCCGGACAATTCCGGCAAACCACGTGTTGACCAGCAAGGAAGCACCGTGAAGGCGTTCGCCACCCTCGCCCTGGCCTGCATCGCCGCGCAGCCCGTCCTGGCGCGCGCCCAGGACCCCGTTGGGGCGGACGAGGCCCCGACGCTGCTCGACGAAGTGCTGGTCAGCGGCGAGCAGCCCGGCCCCGGACTGTGGAAGGTAATCAAGCAGACCGCCGACGGCGAGCACGTGCTGTGGGTGCTCGGCAGCTACGGCCCGCTGCCGAAGAAGATGCAGTGGCGCTCAGCGCAGGTCGAGCAGGTCATCGCCGGCTCGCAGGAGGTGCTGGGTCCCGTGTCCGTGGATGCCAAGGTCGGCTTCTGGGGCGGACTCATGATGGCGCCCTCGCTGATCGGCATCCGCGACAACCCGAACGATGCGAAGCTCAAGGACGTCGTGCCGCCCGAGCTCTACGCGCGCTGGCTGCCGCTCAAGGCGCGCTACATCGGCAAGGACGACGACGCCGAGAAGTGGCGGCCCATCTTCGCCGCCGGCCAGCTCTACCTCAAGGCCATCGAGAAGTCGCAGCTCGAACTCAACAACAAGGTCTGGCCGGTCATCGAGAAGCTCGCGAAGAAGAACCGCGTGAAGATCAACGAGCCCAGCCTCGAGATCAAGGTCGACAAGGCGCGCAGCATGGTCAAGGACTTCAAGAAGGCGCCGCTGCAGGACATCGAGTGTTTCGCAGCAACCCTCGAGCGCGTCGAGTCCGACCTCGACCTCATGCGCGTGCGCGCCAACGCCTGGGCCACCGGCGACCTCAAGACCCTGCGCTCGCTGCCGCACGTCGACCAGGTGGGCGCCTGCATCGCCGGCGTGATGAGCGCCGACGTGGTGCAGTCGCGCGGTTTCGCCGACGTGCCCGCGCGGGTCAATGCGCTCTGGATCAAGGAGGCCGAGGCCGCGCTCGCGCGCAACAGGTCCACCTTCGCGGTGATGCGCATGAGCGAGATCCTCAAGCCCGACGGTCTGATCGCGCAGCTGCGCGCGAAGGGCTACGAGGTCGAGGAACCCTGATCGGCCGTCAGTCCACGACCGGGTAGCAGGCTTCGCCCCACAGCGTCTGCGGGTGATCCATCATGGTCTCGACGACCACGGGCACCAGCTTCGCCATCAGGCGCGTGCAGTCGCGGATCTGGTCGCGGTTGACGCGTCCGTTCCAGGTCGCGCCGCCGTGGATCAGCTGGTTGCGCAGCGTGTAGATGCGCGAGAGCACGACGCTGAGCACCGTCACGGTGTCGTGCCGGCCCAGCGCCACATGCGCGGCGTGCTTCGCAGCCGCAAAGCGGCGCTGCCATTCGTCCTCGTCGAGGCTGCCGTTCTTGAAGTTCCAGAAGTCCTGGAACACGTACTGGTTGTCGAGCAGCACGCGGATGCTGTTGGGGAACTCCGTCCAGACCAGCTCGGCGATGCGGCCGCCGGTATCGAGGTCGATGAGCTTCTGCAGGAACTGGCGGAAGGTCTCCTGCTCCGACAGGCGATAGCGCTCGTCGATCTCGGTCGCATAGGCCGCGTTGAAGGCGATCCACAGGAAGATGAACTGCCCGTCGAGGTCGGCGGTCAGCTGCTCGGCGCGGTCCAGCCAGCTCAGCGCGCGATGCACCCGCAGCGTGAGGTTCGGCGGGTAGTGGTCGCGCTCGGCGCGATGGCGGGCCTTCAGGCGGTCGTAGTCCATTGGTGTAAAATATCACGGCGGCTCGTCGCGGAGCCGGGCGGGAAGGTCGCGCTCCGCGTGCAGCACTCGCCAGACATCCACGCAGGCTGCAGACTGGACGTAAAAGACGACGTAGGGGTACCGCCGCAGCGGCCAGCTGCGCAGCGCCGGCAGCTGCAGCTCATGGGCGTATCGATGCGAGCCACTCGCCGGGTGCCGGCCCAGGTAGGCGAACGAGTGCTCCAGCGCATCGACGAAACCCAGCGCCGTTTCAGCCGATGACTCGCTGACGTAGAAGTCCACCGCCTGCTCGACGTCCGACGCGGCGAGGCTGCGCAGGACGGCCGGCAGCGCCTTCACGGCCGTCGGCGGCTGCGAGCGCGCTCCCGGAGCGCCGCAAAGTAGCCGGGATCTGCCAG
>JADZCS010000110.1 GCA_020851435.1 Gammaproteobacteria bacterium
GCTTCGCGACCCGGCGGACGGCGCAGCAGCAGCGAGATCTGGCGGTAGGCCACGGCCTGCTTGGACAGATCGTCGTACACGATCAGGGCGTCTTCGCCGCGATCGCGGAAGTATTCGCCCATCGTGCAGCCCGAGTACGGCGCGATGTACTGCATGGCGGCCGGGGTCGAGGCCGAGGCGGCGACGATGATGGTGTGCGCCATCGCGCCGTGCTCTTCGAGCTTGCGCACGACGTTGGCGATCGAGCTCTGCTTCTGGCCGATCGCGACGTAGATGCACTTAACGCCGGTGCCCTTCTGGTTGATGATCGTGTCGATCGCCAGCGCGGTCTTGCCGGTCTGGCGGTCGCCGATGATCAGCTCGCGCTGGCCGCGGCCGATCGGGACCATCGAGTCGATGGCCTTGAGGCCGGTCTGCACGGGCTGCGACACGCTCTTGCGCCAGATGACGCCCGGCGCGACGCGCTCGATGGGCATCGTGCGCTCGGCGGCGATCGGGCCCTTGCCGTCGATCGGGTTGCCCAGCGGGTCGACGACGCGGCCCAGCAGCGCGCGGCCGACCGGCACCTCGAGGATGCGGCCGGTGGTCTTGACCGTGTCGCCCTCGGAGATGTGCTTGTACTCGCCCAGCACGACCGAGCCGACCGAGTCCTGCTCCAGGTTCAGCGCGAGGCCGAAGCTGTTGCCCGGGACCTCGAGCATTTCGCCGTAGGCGACGTCGGCCAGGCCGTGGATGCGGCAGATGCCGTCCGTGACGCTGACGACGGTGCCGACGTTGCGCGCCTCGGAGCCCGCATCGAAGTTCTTGATGCGCGCCTGGATCAGGTCGCTGATTTCGGAAGCCTTGATGGACATGAGTCGTTCCTCGTTAAGCGGTCACCGCCGACGCCAACCGCTCGAGGCGGCCTTTCAGCGACCCGTCGATGACGAGGTCGCCGGCGCGGACGATGGCGCCCCCGATCAGGGAGGCGTCGATGCTGGTGTGCAGGCGCACTTCACGGCCGAGTCGCTGGCGCAGGGCGCCGGCAAGCCGCTGTTCCTGGGTGGCGTCGACCGCCATGGCGGCGATCACCTCCACGTCCACGTAGTTCTCCTCCGCGGCGCGCAGCACCTCGTACTGCGACGCGATCTCGGGCAGCAGCCCGAGGCGGCGGTTGTGGGCGAGCGCGCGCAGGAAGTTGCGCGACGCGTCGTCCACCTGCGGGCCCGCGGCGTCCGCCAGCAGCGCGGCGAGCTGCGCGGCGGTCACGTGCGGGCTCGACAGCAGCCGCGCGACCTGCGGATCGGACACGACCTGCGCGCCGCTGGCGAGCAGGCCCGACCAGGCCGCGAGGGCCTTTGCTTCGCGCGCGTGCGCAAAGGCCGCGCGGGCGTAGGGACGGGCGATGGTGGCCTTTTCAGCCATGGGTCATTCCCTCAGCGACGCTCGATCTGCCCGGCCAGCTCTTCGAGGAGCTGGGCATGGGCGCGGGCGTCGACTTCCCGGCCGAGCAGGCGCGAGGCCCCGTCGACCGCGAGCCTCGACACATCGCGGCGCAGTTCGTCCCGCGCGCGGGCCGACTCGACGCCAGCCTCGGCGCGGGCCGCCGTGACGATGCGGTTACCCTCGGTCGCGGCGGCGTGCTTGGCCTCCTCGACGAGTTCCCCGGAGCGCTTGCTGGCCGAGTCGACGATCGAGAGCGCCTTGTCGCGCGCTTCGCGCACGATTTCGTTCGCCTTCGACTTCGCGTCCTCGAGGTCCTTCTGGCCACGATCGGCGGCGGCGAGGCCGTCGGCGATCTTCTTCTGTCGTTCCTCGATCGCACCGAGCAGGGGCGGCCAGATGAACTTGAAGGTGAACCAGATCAGGATCAGGAAGACGAGCGCCTGGCCGATTAGCGTTGCATTGATCTGCATGGCGACGTCCTGGAGTCAGGGACTCTTGGAGTTGTACCGGAGCTGGCTCAGGCCTTGACCGCGGCGAGCAGCGGATTCGCGAACGCGAAGAACATCGCGAGCGCCACGCCGATCAGGAACGCGGCGTCGATCAGGCCGGCGAGCAGGAACATGCGGCCCTGCAGCGTGGGGATCAGTTCCGGCTGGCGGGCGGCCGACTCGAGGAACTTCGAGCCCATGATGCCGATGCCGAGGCAGGCGCCGATGGCGCCGAGGCCGATGATGAGGCCGAGGCCCAGCGCGGTGTAGGCCTGAATCAGAGCGATCTGTTCCATCGTAGTCTCCTGGAGAAGAGTCAGCGTCAAGACGAAGTTGAGGAAAAGCGGATCAGTGATGCTCGTGCGCCATCGAGATGTAGACGATGGTCAGCACCATGAAAATGAAGGCTTGCAGCAGGATGATCAGGATGTGGAAGATGGCCCACGCGGCGCCCATCAGCAGCTGGCCGACGAAGCCGAGCGCACCACCGATCACCGAACCGTCGTGGAACGCGCCGCCCCAGGCAAAGCCCAGCAGCGCGATCAGCATGAACACGAGTTCGCCGGCGTACATGTTGCCGAACAGTCGCATGGCCAGCGAGACGGGCTTGGCCAGCAGCTCGACCATGTTGAGCACGAAGTTCGGGATCCACAGCAGCGGATGTCCGCCGAATGGCGCCGCGAACAGCTCGTGCACGTAGCCGCCGGCGCCCTTGGCCTTGAAGCTGTAGAAGATCACCAGGAACAGCACCGTGATCGACATCGCGAAGGTGGTGTTCGGGTCGGCCGAGGGCACGACGCGCCAGTGGTATTCCTCGAGCCCCATGACGTTGTGCGCGATGAACCCGGGCAGGTCCAGCGGCAGCAGGTCCATGGCGTTCATGAGGAACACCCACATGAAGATGGTCAGCGACAGCGGCGCCAGGAAGCGGCGGTCGCCGTGGAAGACTTCCTTGATCTGGCCGTCGACGAACTCGACCGCCATCTCGATGAAGGCCTGGAACTTGCCCGGGACGCCGGGGCTCGCCTTCACGGCGGCGCTGCGGAACATCCACAGGAACAGCAGGCCGAGCACGCCGGCCATGATCATCGAGTCGACGTTGATCAGGTCGAAGTTGGCGATGGCCTTGTCGCCCGCGACGAACTCGCCCTTGGAAAGCGAATAGCGCAGGTGTTCGAGGTGGTGGGGGATGTATTCGGCGGTGGATCCGGCCATTGTCGTTCACGCCCCATCTAGTGTCGCGACGGCGGGCCTCTCGGGGCCAGCCAGTACGCGACAAACGTCGCCATGTAGGTCGCCAGGACCGTGCCCGCGGCGAACCTGCCCGAGCGCAACGCGGTCACCAACAGCCCGATCGACAGCGCGACCTTCAGGAACTCGCCCAGGAAGAAGCTCCAGGCGATCCGGGTCGGGCTCGTCCCTTCCGAATGCCGGAAGAGCGCGAAGGCCATGAACGACGTTGCGATCACGCCAATCCCGCCGCCAACGAGCGCTGAAATGGCGGCTTTCAGGTCCCAGGCGAGCCAGCACACGGCGCCCGCGGCCAGCGTGATGGCCAGCTGCCACGCCACGACCCGGAAGGCGGCCTTCATCTCGGCCTGGATACGTGTGAGGCGCAAGGTCACGCTCGGAACACTTGAAAGCCACTTTCGCGACATTGCGAAGGGGTGGCATACCCCTGCGCCCGGTCAACCCGGGTTCAAGGGCGGCGCATTCTAGCCGGCTTTTTGCAGTGCTACAACGAGACTTTTACCGCGGAGGCCGGGCTTACTGGATGTGGGCGAGGATGCCGTCCAGCTCGTCGAGGCTGTGGTAGCTGATGATCAGCTTGCCCCGCCCCTTGGCGGCCTGCTTGAGCTCGACCTTGGCCCCCAGCTTGTCGGCGAGGTCGCTTTCGAGCCGGGCGATGTCCGGGTCCTTGCGCGGCGGCTCGTCGGAGCCCCGGTCGCGGCCCTCGACCAGGCGCTTCACGAGGGCCTCGGTCTCGCGCACCGACAGCCCCTTGCGGGCGACCAGGGCACCCACTTCGGCCTGCTGGCGCCGGCCGGTGAGGGCCAGCAGCGCCCTCGCATGGCCCATCTCGAGGCTGCGGCTCTCGACCAGGGCCTTGACCTCGTCGGCCAGCTCGAGCAGGCGCAGCAGGTTCGAGACCGCGGCGCGGGAGCGCCCCACGGCGTCGGCGGCTTCCTGGTGGGTCAGTTCGAATTCGGTGATCAGCCGGTCGAGGGCGCGGGCTTCCTCGAGCGGGTGGAGATTCTCGCGCTGAATGTTCTCGATGAGCGACATCGCCACCGCCGCCTCGTCCGGGACGTTGCGGATGACGGCCGGGATGTCGGCGCGGCCGGCCAGCTGCGCGGCCCGCCAGCGGCGCTCGCCGGCGATGATCTCGTAGCGCTGGGA
>JADZCS010000111.1 GCA_020851435.1 Gammaproteobacteria bacterium
CAGCAGGTCACGGCCGAGTCCCTCATGGAGTTCGTGGCCGGGCAGACGGCTTCGTACAAGCACCTGAGGCAACTGCACTTCCTGGACGCCGTGCCCAAGTCGCCGTCGGGCAAGATCCTGCGGCGGGTGCTCCGGGAGCGGGTCAGCGGCTGATCCGGGTACAATGGGGTTCCCTGTCCCGGAACCCCAATAGTGACCGACTTCAAGGGCATCCCCATCGTGCCGGCGACGCCTGCGCAGGCGGCGCCGCGCAAGAGCGGCACCAAGTACCAGACCCAGCAGGGCTTCGCCGCGATCAAGGATGGCATCAAGGCCTCGGCTGCGGCCGAGCCGCTGGTCGTGGGCCGCAAGCCACGCTGGCTGCGCGCACCCATGCCCGCCGGCCACAAGTTCGACGCCGTGCGCGAGATCGTGCGCGAGCACCGGCTTGCGACCGTGTGCGAGGAAGCCAAGTGCCCCAACATCGGCGAGTGCTGGAACGCGGGCACCGCCACGATCATGCTGATGGGCGCGGTGTGCACGCGCGCGTGCAGGTTCTGCTCGGTCGACACTGGCAATCCGCGCGGCTGGCTCGATGTCGAGGAGCCCGACAACACCGCGCGCTCCGTAGAACTGATGCGTCTCAAGTACGTTGTGCTCACGTCCGTGAACCGCGACGACCTGCCCGACGGCGGTGCGGCGCACTTCGCCGAGACCGTGCGCGCGATCAAGCGGCTCACGCCAGGCACGGCCGTCGAAGCACTGACGCCGGATTTCCAGGGCGTGCTGACTGACGTCGAAACCGTCGTCGATTCGGGACTCGACGTGTTCGCCCAGAACGTCGAGACCGTACGCCGCCTCACGCACCCGGTGCGCGACCCGCGCGCGTCCTATGAGCAGACGCTCGCGGTGCTCGCGCACGCCAAGCGCCACAACCCCGCCGTGCTCGTGAAGACCAGCCTCATGCTGGGCCTCGGCGAGACGGACGACGAGATCCTCGCCACGATGGACGACCTGCGCGCGGCGGGCGTGGACCTGCTGACGCTGGGCCAGTACCTGCGGCCCACCGTCAACCACCTCTCCGTCGAGCGCTACGTGACGCCCGAGCAGTTCGAGTCCTTCCGCCAGGCTGCACTGGAGCGCGGCTTCCTGGAGTGCGTGGCCGGGCCCATGGTCCGTTCCAGCTATCGCGCCGAGCGCGCGCTCGAGCGCAACAACGCCGGCCTTGCGCCCGCCGCCGGCTGAGCGTCGATTTTCCAAGGAGTCTTTTATGCATCCCTATCCGCACCTGTACCAGGTCCACGCCAGCGCCGTTGCCGAGGGCGTCGTGACCCTCGGATCGGCGGGTCTCGCCGACATCCCCTGCACGCCGCCGCCGGAGTTCGGCGGCCCCGAGGGCTACTGGTCGCCGGAGACGCTGCTCGCGGGCGCGATCGCCGACTGCTACGTGCTGTCGTTCCGCGCCGTGGCGCGCGCGTCGAAGGTCGATTGGACGTCGATCGCGGTCGAGGTCCACGGCACGCTGGACAAGGTCGAGGGCGTCACGCGCTTCACGAAGTACGTGACGCACGCGAAGCTGGTCGTGCCAGCCGGCACGGATCGCGCGCGCGCCGAGACGGCGCTGCAGAAGTCCGAGAAGGTCTGCCTGGTCTCGAACTCGCTGAACGGCGAGCGTCACCTCGAGACCGAGATCGTCGAGGGGTGAACGTTCCCGCGCCGGCGTGGCGTTGGCTCGGGCGCGTCGACTACGAGCCGACCTGGCGCGCCATGCAGGCCCTGACCGATGCTCGCGGGCCGGACGATCGCGACGAGATCTGGTTCCTCGAGCATCCGCCGGTCTACACGCAGGGCATGAACGGCAAGCCCGAGCACCTGCTCGCGCCCGGCGACATCCCCGTCGTGCCCATCGATCGGGGCGGCCAGGTGACCTACCACGGCCCGGGCCAGCTCGTGGTCTATCCGCTGGTCGACCTGCGGCGCACGGGACTGGGCGTGCGCGAGCTGGTCGTCGCGGTCGAGGACGCGCTGGTCGCGCTCGCGGCGAACCACGGCATCGAGGCAGCGGGCCGGCGCGACGCGCCGGGCGTCTACGTCGCGGGCAGGAAGCTCGCGAGCATCGGCCTGCGCATCCGCCGTGGCTGCAGCTACCACGGCCTCGCGCTCAACGTGGCCATGGACCTGGAGCCCTTCGCGCGCATCAACCCCTGCGGTTACGCGGGACTGGAAATGACACAGATCGCCGACCTCGGCGGGCCGCATGAAGTCGAGGCCTGCGCGCGCGAACTGGCGCCGCTGCTCACGCAGCGGTTGAAACTTCCTTCAGGCCGGTGGGAGTAGGGTCTCGCATTTGGACCTTCTTTCCCCGCTTTTTCGCCTCCCCAAGGCCGTCCCTTCCGCATAGCCTGTCACAGCGGCGAGGTGCCGCTGCGAACCAGAGGATGTGTACAATGAGGGCCATTCATACACCCTTGGGAAGTGGCATCGTGCGCACCAACATCGTAATCGATGATCAGCTGATCGCAGAGGCGATGCGCCTGACGGGGGTCAGCACCAAGCGCCAGGTCGTCGAGGATGCCTTGCGCCTGGTGGTTCGCCTCAAGCGCCAGGAACAGATCCGCAGCAGCCGGGGACGGATGAAGTGGACTGGCGACCTCGACGCGATGCGGCGGGACTGAGTGATCGTCGTCGACACGTCCGTCTGGGTCGACTATTTCAATGGCCGCGAGACGCCCCAGGTCGTTCGCCTCGACGCGCTCCTTGGCGAACGCATCCTGATCATCGGTGACCTTATCCTAGCCGAGTTGTTGCAAGGCTTTGCCGACGAGCGCGATGCCCGCAGGGCCTTGAACCTTCTGCAGGCGCTCGACCAGGTTCAGATGGTGGGCGGCGATGTGGCGGTGGAGTCCGCCAGGCTCTACCGCCTACTGAGGCGCAAGGGAGTGACGATTCGCAAGACCATGGACATGCTGATCGGCACGTTCTGCCTGTTGAACGACCACGAACTGCTGCACGCCGACAGGGATTTCGATGTTCTGGCCCGTCACGCAGGCCTTCGAGTGCACCAGGCCTGACCCGACATCCAGGCCCGGTCAGAGCGCGACCAGCACCACGCCGCTGGACGTGAGATCCATGTAGATCGCGTCGAGCTGCGCGCGGCTCTCGGCGCGGATCGTATACGTGACGCCGATGAACGTGCCCTTACCGCTGGGGCGCTCGGTGATCGCGTCTGCTGCCAGCGGGGCCGAGTGCTTTTCCACGATCGACCGCGTGATGCTGCGGAATTCTGGCGTATCGCGGCCCATGACCTTGATCGGGAAGTCGCAGGGAAAGCCGAAAAGGTCGTCGGGAACCACCGGGTCGCTCATGCCTCGCACTCCGTGCAGAACTCGCCGCGCGTGGACTCGAACAGGCCCTGCAGGCGGCGACAGAGCGGGCCGGCGACGCCGTTGCCCACGGGCTGGCCATCGAGGCGCGTGACGGCGCGCAGGCCCATCACGGCGGCCGTGAGCCAGATCTCGTCGGCCGACCGTAGTTCGGCAGCCGCGATTTCGCGGATGTCCACGGCGATGCCCTCGCGCCGCGCGAGTTCCAGCACGACCTCGCGCGTAGTGCCGGGCAGGCGCTCGTGCGCATCGGGCGGCGTCGCGACGCGGCCGTCGCGCACCACCAGCACGGTCGACGAGCCCGCCTCTATCACCCGACCCTCGCGCAGAAGGATGGCTTCCACGGCGCCGGCGTCCTGAGCCTGCATCTTGGCCATGACGTTGCCGAGCAGCGCCGTGCTCTTGATGTCGCAGCGCGTCCAGCGCGGGTCCTCGATCGTCACGCAGGCCATGCCGGCCTCGAGCTGGGCCGCGCCCGGCTGCGGCAGCGGCGCCGCGAAGCCGAACACCAGCGGCACCAGGCCCGGTTCCGGCAGGTGGCTGCGGCCGATGCCCACGCCGCGGCTCACCTGCAGGTACAGGTACTGGTCGCCGCCGCCGTTGGTGTGAATCAGCGCGCCGCAGATGCGCCGCCACTCGTCGCGCGTGTGCGGATTGGGGATGCGCAGTTCGCGCAGGCTGCGCTCGAGGCGATCGAGGTGTTCGGCGAGGCGATAGGCCTTGCCGTCGAACACTGGCATTACTTCGTAGATGCCGTCGCCGAACAGGAACGAGCGGTCCAGGGCGGGCACGCGCGCTTCGGCCAGCGGCACGAGCCGCCCGTCCAGCCATGCGTTGGGAAGCGTGCCGGCCATGTCAGGCGAACCAGGACGCCACGGTGTCCCAGGCGCGCCGGAAGAAGCCGCCCTCGGCGACGTCCTTGACCGGATACAGCGTGCGCTCGGCGACGATCTTGCCATCCAGCAGCGCACTAACCTTGCCCACGGCATCGCTCGCCTTGAGCGGCGCCTGCAGGCCGGGCTTGAACTCGATCGCGATGCGCACGTTGCCGTACTCGCCACGCGGGACCGTAACGTAGAGGTCCTCGCGCAGGCCGAGCGCGGCCTCGCCGCCGTCGGCGCCGTAGATGCGCGGCGTCGCCAGCGCGCGGCCCCTGGCCAGGGCGCGCTTCGTCTCGAAGAAGTTGAAGCCGTAGTTCAGCAGCGCGAGGCTGGCGTCCTCGCGGACCTTGGGGCTCGCCGTGCCCATGACGACCGAGATCAGCCGCATGCCGTCGCGCTGCGCGGAGCTGACGAGGCAATAGCCCGCGGTCTCGGTGTGGCCGGTCTTCATGCCGTCGACGCTGGGGTCGCGCGTGAGCAGCCCGTTGCGGTTGCCCTGGGTGATGCCGCCCCAGGCGAATTCCTTCTGCGAGTACCAGTGGTAGTACTGCGGGAACTCGCTGATGACCGCGCGCGCGAGCGTGGCCATGTCGCGCGCCGACACGTAGTGGCGCGCGCCGGGCAGGCCCGCGGCGTTCTCGAAGCTGGAGTTGGTCATGCCCAGGCGCGCGGCGTACTGGTTCATGAGCGCCGCGAACGTGGGCTCGGTGCCTGCGACGGCCTCGGCCAGCGCGATCGTCGCGTCGTTGCCCGACTGCACGATCATGCCCTGGATCAGCGTCTCGACCGGCACGCGCGTGCCCACCTCGACGAAAGTTCGCGAACCCTCGGCACGCCAGGCGTGCTCGCTGATCGGCACGCTGTCGCTGAGCTTCATCTTGCCGCTCTGCAGCGCGTGGAACACGGCATAGCCGGTCATGAGCTTGGTCAGGCTCGCGGGTTCCAGACGCTCGTCGGCGTTGCGGCTGGTGATCACGCGGCCGCTGTGGCTGTCGATGAGGATCCAGCCCTTCGCCGGCAGCTCGGGCGGCGGCGGCACCGGCGTGGCGGCCATCGCCGCGGCGGGCAGCAGTGCCGCGGCGGCGAGCAGCAGGCGGCGGGTCCAGGGAAGGGAGGCGGAGCGAATCGTTGCGGGTCGGCTCAATGGCGTTCCTCGGCGTGGGCGCTGATGAAGGGGCGCCGCAAGCAGCGGCGGACCGCGATTCTAACAGGCTCAGTCGAGCGCCAAGCGTGGCTCGTCCAGGCCCAGCGCCGAAAACCTGGCCGCCACGCGGTCGAAGGCCTCGACGTCGGCGACCGGGCCCAGGCGCACTCTCCAGAAGCGCCTGCCGCCGATCTCGGCCGGGACGATGCGCGCCTCGTCGAAGCCGCCGTCGCGCAGCCGCGCGAGCAACCTCTGCGCGTTGTCCTCGTCGGTGAAGGACCCGGCCTGGACGACGTAGCGCCCGCCGGCCCACAGCAGCGGCGCGGGCGGCGGCGGCCCGGACGGCGTCAGCACCCGCAGTTCGACCATGGCCGTGCCGGCACGGATCATGTCGAGCTTCGCGGCAGCGACGTAGGAGAGGTCGATGATGCGGTTGTCCTTGAAGGGCCCGCGGTCGTTGATGCGCACGACGATGCTGCGGCCGTTGGCGAGGTTGGTGACCCGCGCGTAGGCGGGCAACGGCAGTGTCTTGTGCGCGGCCGTCATCGCGTACATGTCGTAGGGCTCGCCCATGGACGTGTTGCCGCCGTGGAAGTCGGGGCCGTACCACGAGGCCACGCCACGCTCGACGAAGCCCGTGGCGTCCGGCAGCACGGCGTAGCGCCTGCCCAGCACTTCGTACGACGCAGGATTGCCGCGCACGGCGCGCGCCTCGGCGCGCGGCACGGCGTCCGGTATCGCGGCGAGATCGGCGGGCAGGGTGGGCGTGGGCCGTGGCGGCGGCGTGGGCCGCGTGGGCTGGCCGGCGCAGCCCGCGACCAGGGCGACGAGCGCCAGCAGCGCGAGACCCGCGCCCTTGCGGGACCTGCGGTGCATCGCCTCGCGCCTCAAGAGCCGGCGGGCGGCAGCCGCGCCTCGATGCGCGAGCCGAGGTCGTGCACCGCCAGCGCGTACAGCACGCTGCGGTTGTACTTGGTGATGGCGGAGAAGTTGCGGAACCCGACCCTCACCTCGGGCCCGGTCTCGCCGCGCACGCTGATGAAGGCCGCCGCGGCGTCCTCGCCCAGCGGCGTGTCGAAGAACAGGCCCTTGTCGCGCAGGCCGGCGACGGTATAGCTCGTGTTCAGGCTGCCGGCGACCAGGCCGTCGATGCCCGGGTACCAGAGGTCGGCGGGCACGGCCACCGGTTCGCCGGGCTGCCAGCCGTTGCGCTTGAGGTAGTTCGCGACGCTGCCGATGACGTCTTCCCAGCTGCCCCAGAGGTCGCGGATGCCGTCGGCGCCGCCGTCCACCGCATAGGCGCGGTAGCTGCGCGGCATGAACTGCGGCGCGCCCATGGCGCCCGCATAGGAACCCTTGACCTCGCGCGGGTCGACGCTGCCCTCGCGCGCGAGCAGCAGGAACTGTTCGAGTTCGCCGCGGAAGTAGGTCGCCCGCGAGGGATAGTCGAAGGCCAGCGTCGCGAGCGCGTCGAGCACGCGGAACGTGCCGGTGATGCGGCCGAAGAAGGTCTCGACGCCGAGGATGCCGACGATCACGTGCGCCGAAACACCGGTCTCGCGCTCGACCTCGGCCAGCCGCGAGCGGTGCTGCATCCAGAAGTCGACGCCCTGCTGGACCCGCTGGTCGGTCAGAAAGTGATCGCGGTACTGGAACCAGGGCCGCACGCGTTCGGCGGGCTTGTTCATGAGCTCGATGATGCGCGGCTGGCTCTGCGCGTTGCGCAGCAGGTCGTCGACCCAGGCGCGCTCGAAGCCGTGCTTCGCGACCATTTCGTCGGCGAAGGCGACGACCTCGGGCCGCGTCTCGTCCAGCGCGAGGGCCGGCGCGGCGCAGAGCAGCAGCAGTGCCAGGGCGAGCGTGCGATGGAGCATCAGGACCCCACGAGCTTGCGGTGAGAGTAGAGCGACATGAGGATACCGAAGCCGGCCAGCAGGGTCACCATCGACGTGCCGCCGTAGCTCACGAGCGGCAGCGGCACGCCGACGACCGGCAGGATCCCGCTCACCATACCCGTGTTGACGAACACGTAGACCGAAAACGTCAGTGCCGTGCTGCCGCTCACGAGGCGCGAGAAGGTGTCGCGGCACTGCACCGACAGGTACATCGCCCTGCCGATCACGGCGAGATAGGTCAGCAGCAGCGCCGCCTGGCCGAGCAGGCCCAGTTCCTCGCCGATCACGGCGAAGATGAAGTCCGTCGAGCGCTCCGGCAGGAACTCCAGGTGGGCCTGGCTGCCGTTCATCCAGCCCTTGCCGAAAACGCCGCCCGAGCCGATGGCGATCTGTGACTGGATGATGTGGTAGCCCGCGCCCAGCGGGTCGCTCTGCGGGTCCAGCAGCGTCATCACGCGCTGGCGCTGGTACTCGTGCATGAAGTGCCAGGCGACCGGCGCCACGGCGGCGAGCAGGGCGATGCCGCCGACGATGAAGCGCTTGCGCAGGCCGCCGAGCAGCAGCACGAAGGTGCCGGCGGCGCCCACCAGGATCGCGGTGCCGAGGTCGGGCTGTTCCGCGATCAGCAGCACGGGCACGAGCACCAGCAGCATCGCGCCGAGGGTATGGGGCACGGACGGCGGCAGCGGACGCTCGTGCAGGTACCAGGCGACCATCATCGGCAGGGCGATCTTCATGATCTCCGAGGGCTGGAAGCGCAGGAACCCCAGGTCCAGCCAGCGCTGCGCCCCCATGCTGACCTCACCGACCACGGCCACCGCGATCAGCAGCAGCACGCCGACCGTGTAGGCGGCCGGCGCCAGCATGCGCAGGAAGTGCGGCGGCACCTGGGCGAGCGCGACCATCGCTGCCGTGGCGATGCCCAGCCTCACGGCCTGGCTGGTCCACAGTCCGATGTTCTCGCCGGCCGCGCTGTACAGCACGAACAGGCCCATGCACGCGAGCACGCCGAGGCCGGCGATCAGCGGGCCGTCCAGGTGCAGCGCGCGCAGCACGCGTTGCGTGGCGGTGACGGTGCGCTGGGTGCGCGAGGCCGACAGTTCCGGGAACATCAGGGTTTCTCCCCGGCCAGCCAGGCGTCGAATACCTGGCGCGCCATCGGCGCGGCCACGTCGCTGCCGTGGCCGCCGTTCTCGACCAGCACGGCGACCGCGATCTTCGGCGCCTCGGCGGGCGCGAAGGCGACGAACAGCGCGTGGTCGCGCAGCCGGTCGGAGACCGTCTTTTCGTCGTACTTCTCGTTCTGGCCGACGCTGTAGACCTGCGCCGTGCCGGTCTTGCCGGCGATGGTGTAGGCGGCGCCGCGGGCCGCGCGCGTCGCGGTGCCGCCCTGGGTGACGGCCACCATGGCGTCGACGATGACCTCCCAGCTCGCCGGGTCCTTGATCGCTATCTGCGTGAGCGGGGTGGGCGCCCGCGGCCGCATCTGTGTTGTCGCCGCGTCGCGAACGGCCGTGACGAGCCGCGGCTGGAACTGCTGGCCGCGCGTGGCCAGCAGCGAGGTGGCGTGCGCCAGCTGCAGTGGCGTGACCGTCCAGTAGCCCTGGCCGATGCCGACGATTACGGTCTCGCCGGGGAACCAGACCTGGGCTTCGCGGCGCTTGAAGGCCTGCTTCTTCCAGGCGGGCGAGGGCATGATGCCGGGCCGCTCGCCGGCCATGTCGATGCCCGTCGGCCGGCCGAAGCCGATCCGGCTCATCGCCTCGTGGATGCGGTCGATGCCGAGCGTCACCGCCAGCGTGTAGAAGTACACGTCGCAGGAGGTCATGACCGCCTCGCGCATGTCGACGGTGCCGTGACCCTGCTTCTTCCAGTCGCGATAGCGGTGGCTGGATCCCGGCAGGCGGAAGACGCCGGCGCACAGCCGCGTGTCGGTGGGCGCGATCACGCCGTATTCCAGGCCTGCGAGCGCCATGAGCGGCTTGATGGTCGAGCCCGGCGGATAGGTGCCGCGCAGGGCGCGGTTGAGCAGCGGCCGGTCCGGGTCCTCGATCAGCGCGCGGTAGTCGTGGCCGGAGATGCCGCGCGCGAACTTGTTCGGGTCGAAGGTGGGCGTGCTCGCGAGCGCCAGCACGTCGCCGGTCCAGGGATCGATCGCGACGATGGCGCCGCGCCGCCCGGCCAGCGCCTCTTCGGCGACGCGGGTGAGTTCGATGTCGAGCGAGAGGTGCAGGTCGTTGCCGGCGCGCGGCTCGCGGCTTCGCAGCGCCGGTCCCACGCCGCGGTCGCCGCTGACGCTGCGGCCCTCGGCGTTGACCAGCACCTCGCGCGAGCCGCCCTGGCCGTGCAGCTCGGCCTCGTAGAACAGCTCCAGGCCGGTCTTGCCGATGACGCCGGTTCCCGCATAGGCCTCGGGATCGATGCGTTTGAGGTCGTCCTCGCTGATGGTGCCGACGTAGCCGAGCGCGTGCACGCCGACGGAGCCGTAAGGGTAGTAGCGCGCCAGGCGCGTGCGCAGCGCCACGCCGGGCAGCTCGTGCTGGTGCACGGCGAAACGGCCGATTTCCTCGTCCGTGAGGGTCACGCGGATCGGCACGCCCTCGAAAGGCCGGCGCGAGGTCACGAGGCGTCGCGCGCGTGGCACGTCGTCGGGCTCGAGCAGGCCGAAGCCCACCAGGTGCTGAAGGGTCTCGTCGAGGTCGCGAACCTGCTCGCGCGTCAGCTCGAGCTGGTAGGCCGGCGTGTTCTCGGCCAGCACGCGTCCCTTGCGGTCGTAGATGATGCCGCGGTCGGGCGGCAGGGGCTCGATGCGCACCCGGTTGCCCTGCGACAGGTCGGCGTAGTAGTCGTGCTGGACCACCTGCAGCCAGAACAGCCTGGCCAGCACCACCACGATCAACAGCGCGACCGCGCCGGTCGCGACGGCCGCGCGCGTCATGAACAGCCGCTGCTCGAGGCCGAGGTCCTTGATCCTGACGCGCCGCGCCATCGTCCCTCAGCGCCGCACGAGCAGGCGCGCGTACACGCCCGACAGCAGGGGCCAGGTCGCGGCGCCGGTCAGCACCGGCAGCCAGCGCATCCAGTCGGTGACCGGATGGCCGGCCACGCCGTCGATCCAGAACAGCACGAACTGGTGCAGCCAGGCGAGGGACAGCACCGTCAGCGTCTGGTGGCCCAGCGGGAACATCCGGATGCGCAGGTGGAACTTGGAGGCCAGGTAGGCGACGGTGACCAGCGCGAAGGCGTTCTCGCCGAGGGTCAGGCCGGTGAAGGCGTCCATCGCGAGGCCGCACAGGAACGCGAACAGCAGGCTTGCCGAGCGGGGCGTCATCACGCACAGCCACAGCACCGTCAGCAGCACGAAGTCCGGCCGCACGACGCTGATCCACCTCGGCAGCGGCATGGCCGTCGCCAGCAGCGCGACCGCGGCGATCACCGCGATCATCAGCCGCGAGGTGCCCTGGTCGCGGCTCATGGCCTGGCCTCCGCAGCGGCTGGCGCGGCCGGTGAAGCGGGTTCGGCGACCGGCTCGGGAACGCGGCTGTCGAACCAGACCAGCAGCACCTCGGGGGCCCGGTCCAGTGCCGCGAGCGGCGCGGCGGTGACGCTCAGCAGCGGCTGGGAGGGATTTCGCTCCACCGCCGCCACGCGGGCAACCGGATAGCCGGGCGGGAATACCCCGCCGAGGCCGGAACTGAGCAGCAGGTCGCCGGGCTTGATGTCCGCGCTCTTGGGCAGGTAGGGCAGGATCAGCTGGCCCGACTGGCCGGAGCCGCTGGCGACGGTGCGCAGGCCGTTGCGCTCGACCAGCACCGGCACGGCGGCGCGGCTGTCCGCGATCAGGATGATCTCGGCCGACCAGGGGCCGACCCGGGTCACCTGGCCGAACACGCCGTTGGCGTCCAGCGCGGCCTGGCCCACGTAGATGCCGTCACGGCTGCCGCGGTTGACCAGCACCCGCTGCCGGTAGGGATCGAGGTCGACGCGCAGGATCTCGGCGATCAGGGAGCGCTGCACGACCCGCGCCGTGCTGCCGATGCCGGCGCGCAGGCGCTCGTTCTCGTGCTCCAGGGCCTCGAACCGCATCATGCGCAGGCGCAGCTTGAGGTTCTCGGAGGCGAGTACGACGTTCTCGGCCCTGAGACTGGCGCGGGTGGCCGTGCTCTCGCCGAGCCAGCCGGCAGCCTCGAACGGCGCGTTGACCAGCCATTGCAGGGGATAGGCGGCCGCGGTCAGCGCCGCGCGCACCGTGGTGAGGTGCTGCTGGCGGTGGTCGGCCACCATGATGCCCACCGACAGCGCGGCGAGCACGATGAAGCGCAGGCCCAGCGACGGGCCTCGCAGCAGCAGCGGGCGGGCGTCCGGATCCCTCAACGACGGCACTCAGGGCACTCCGCAGGGTGCGGTGGCCTGCATTCTAGGGGAAGCCGCAGTCGCCAGGAGTGCTCAATACAGGCCGAAGATACCCGGATGGTTCTCGGACAGCTCGAGGATGCGGCCGCCGCCGAGGGCGACGCAGGTGAGCGGGTCGTCGGCCACCAGCACCGGCAGGCCGGTTTCTTCCATCAGCAGCTTGTCGATGTCCTTGAGCAGGGCGCCGCCGCCGGTCAGCACGATGCCGCGTTCGGCGACGTCGGCGCCGAGTTCCGGCGGGGTCTGCTCGAGGGCCTTCTTGACCGCCCCGACGATGCCGTGCAGGGGCTCCTGCAGGGCCTCGAGGATCTCGTTGGAGTTCAGCGTGAAGCTGCGGGGCACGCCCTCGGACAGGTTGCGGCCCTTGACCGAGATTTCCTTGACCTGCTGGCCGGGGTAGGCCGAGCCGATCTGGATCTTGATGCGCTCGGCCGTGGCCTCGCCGATCAGGATGCCGTAGTTGCGGCGCACGTAGTTGATGATGGCCTCGTCGAAGCGGTCGCCGCCGATGCGGACCGACTCGGCGTAGACGATGCCGTTCAGGGAGATGACCGCGACCTCGGAGGTGCCGCCGCCGATGTCCAGAACCATCGACCCGCGCGCCTCGTTGACGGGCAGGCCGGCGCCGACCGCGGCAGCCATGGGCTCGGGAATGACGTCGACCCGCCTGGCGCCTGCGCCCTCGGCGGACTCCTGGATCGCGCGGCGCTCGACCTGGGTCGAGCCGAAGGGCACGCAGATCAGCACGCGCGGGCTGGGGCGCAGCCAGCGGTTGCCGTGCACCTTGCCGATAAAGTACTGCAGCATCTTCTCGGTGTAGGTGAAGTCGGCGATCACGCCGTCCTTCATGGGCCGCACCGCGGTGATGTGGCCCGGCGTCCGGCCGAGCATGTTCTTGGCCTCGGCGCCCACGGCGACGATGGTCTTTCCGCCGCGCCCGGGCTCGTCCTGGACGGCGACCACGGAGGGTTCGTTGAGCACGATTCCCTGTCCGCGGACGTAAATGAGGGTATTGGCCGTGCCGAGGTCGATCGACACGTCGCTGGAGAAGTAACCCCGGAGGCTCTTGAACATGGTGGTTGGGGTCCGAAAGGGGGCGACGAGTGTAGCGGTGGGCGCGACTTTCCACAAGCCGACGTGTATGATTGCTCAGGGTTTTTTCGGCCCTTTTTCCCTTTCCGGAGCAACCATGACGCTGACTCGCGGCGACGTGGAGAGCATCGCACACCTGGCGCGGCTGTCGGTCACCGACACCGAGATGCCGGTCTACGTGTCGAGCCTCTCGTCCATCATCGACCTGGTCGAACAGTTGAACGCGGCCGACACGGCCGACGTCGAGCCCATGGCCCACCCCCTGGAGGGGCAGGTGCAGCGGCTCCGGCCGGACGAGGCGACCGAACAGGACCGCCACGAGCGCTACCAGCTTAACGCGCCGGCGGTCGAGGCTGCCCTCTACATCGTCCCGAAGGTGATCGAGTGAGCCTGCACACCCTGACCGTGGCGCAGCTCGCCCGGGGCCTGCGCGCGCGCGAATACTCGGCCGTCGAGGTCGCGACCCACTTCCTGGCGCGCATCGAGGCCAGCCAGCCCCGCCTCAACGCCTTCGTGACCGTGACGCCCGAGCTGGCGCTGGCCGCCGCGGCCGCCTCCGACGAGCGCCTCGCGCGCGGGGAGGGTGGCGCGCTCGAAGGCGTGCCGCTCGCGCACAAGGACATCTTCTGCACCGACGGCGTGCTCACCACCTGCTCCTCGCGGATGCTGTCCAACTTCGTCGCGCCCTACGACGCGACGGTGGTGACCCGGCTCAAGGCGGCCGGCATGGTCACGGTCGGCAAGACCAACATGGACGAGTTCGCGATGGGCTCGTCCAACGAGACCAGCTTCTACGGGCCCGTCCGCAACCCCTGGGACGAGACCCGGGTACCGGGCGGCTCCTCGGGCGGCTCGGCCGCGGCGGTCGCGGCGCGCCTCGCGCCGGTCGCCACGGGCACCGACACCGGCGGCTCGATCCGCCAGCCGGCCGCGCTGGTCGGCATCACCGGCATCAAGCCCACCTACGGCCGCGTGTCGCGCTACGGCATGATCGCCTTCGCCTCCAGCCTCGACCAGGCCGGCGTGCTGGGCGTCACGGCCGAGGACTGCGCGCTGCTGCTCGAGGCCATGTCCGGCTTCGACCCGAAGGACTCGACCAGCGTCGACGCGCCGGTGCCCTGCTACGCCGCCGAGATCGACCGGCCCGTGCGCGGGCTGCGCATCGGCGTCATCAAGGAGTTCTTCGACAAGGGCCTCGACGCGCGCACGGCGGCCGCCGTGCAGGCCGCGCTCGAGGTCTACCGCAAGCAGGGCGCGGAGCTCGTCGAGGTCTCCTGCCCGAACCTGCCGCTGTCGGTGCCGACGTACTACGTCGTGGCGCCGGCCGAGTGCTCGTCCAACCTCTCGCGATTCGACGGCGTGCGCTTCGGCTATCGCTGCAAGGAACCGCGCGACCTCATGGACCTCTACAAGCGCTCGCGCGGCGAGGGCTTCGGCGCCGAGGTCAAGCGCCGCATCATGACCGGCACCTACGTGCTGTCGGCGGGCTACTACGACGCCTATTACCTGAAGGCGCAGAAAGTGCGCCAGCTCATCAACGCCGAGTTCAAGCGCGCGTTCGCCCAAGTGGACGTGCTGGCGGGGCCCACCTCGCCGACGCCCGCGTTCGCGATCGGCGCCAAGGTCGACGATCCCATCACCATGTACCTCAACGACATCTACACCATCGGCGCCAACCTGGCCGGCCTGCCTGCCATGTCGCTGCCCTGCGGCTTCGTCGACGGCCTGCCGGTCGGGTTGCAGCTCATCGGGCCGCATTTCGCGGAAGGCCCGCTGCTCGCGGCGGCGCACGCCTACCAGTGCGAAACCGACTGGCACCGGCACGTTCCGCCGGCGTACGCGTAAGGAGGCTGCCATGGCAATCGAATGGGAGGTCGTGATCGGCCTCGAGATCCACGCGCAGCTCGCCACGAAGAGCAAGATCTTCTCCAGCTCCTCGACGGCCTTCGGCGCGACGCCCAACAGCCAGGCCAACCTGGTCGACCTCGGCTACCCGGGTGTGCTGCCGGTGCTGAACGGCGAGGCGGTGCGCATGGCCGTCAAGTTCGGCCTCGCTGTGGGCGCGACGGTGGCGCCGCGGTCGGTGTTCGCGCGCAAGAACTACTTCTACCCCGACCTGCCGAAGGGCTACCAGATCAGCCAGTACGCGCTGCCGGTGGTCGAGGACGGCTCGGTCGACATCGTGCTCGAGGACGGCAGCCGCAAGACCATCGGCATCACGCGCGCGCACCTCGAGGAAGACGCGGGCAAGTCGCTGCACGAGGGGCTCGGCGCCAGCACCGGCATCGACCTGAACCGCGCCGGCACGCCGCTGCTCGAGATCGTGTCGGAGCCCGACATGCGCTCGGCCCGCGAGGCCGTGGCGTACATGAAGAAGATCCACACGCTCGTGCGCTACCTCGAGATCTGCGACGGCAACATGCAGGAAGGCTCGTTCCGCTGCGACGCCAACGTCTCCGTGCGGCACAAGGGCCGGCACGAGTTCGGCACGCGCTGCGAGATCAAGAACCTCAACTCGTTCCGCTACATCGAGAAGGCGATCAACTACGAGGTCGCCCGCCAGATCGACGTCATCGAAGGCGGCGGCTCGATCGTTCAGGAAACGCGCCTCTACGACGCGGACAAGGGCGAGACGCGCTCGATGCGCTCCAAGGAAGAGGCGAACGACTACCGCTACTTCCCGGATCCCGACCTGCTGCCGCTGGTGATCGAGCCTGAGTTCGTCGAGCAGGTGCGCGGGACGCTGCCCGAGCTGCCGGACGAGAAGTCGGCGCGCTTCCAGCGCGACCACGGCCTGTCGCTGTACGACGCCGGCGTGCTCACGGCCAGCCGCGAGATCGCCGCCTACTACGAGGACGTCGTCGCGCGCGTCGGCGGACACGCCAAGCTCGCCGCCAACTGGGTCATGGGCGAACTCTCGGGCCTGCTGAACCGCGACGGCCTGGAGATCGGCGCTTCGCGCATCGACGCCGCCGGCATGGCCGGCCTGCTCGCGCGCATCGTCGACGAGACCATCTCCGGCAAGATCGCCAAGGACGTGCTCGAGGCGATGTGGGAAGAGGGCAAGGGCGCCGACGCGATCATCGAGGCGAAGGGCCTCAAGCAGATCACGGACACGGGCGCGATCGAACAGGTGATCCGCGAGGTCATGGCCGGCAGCCCGAAGCAGCTCGCCGACTATCGCTCGGGCAAGGACAAGCTGTTCGGCTACTTCGTCGGCCAGGTGATGAAGCAGACCGCGGGCAAGGCCAACCCGGCCCAGGTCAACGACCTGCTGAAGCGCCTGCTCGCGGACGGCTGAGCCAGGCCGGCATGTCCGACAACGACCTGCTGCAGCGCTTCCTGTTCGAGCGCTGGCCGGTGCGCGGTCACTTCGTGCGGCTCAATGCGAGCTGGCGCGCGGTGATTGAGCACCACGCCTATCCCGAGCCCGTGCGCGAGGTGCTCGGCGAGGCCATGGCGGCCACCGTGCTGCTGGCCGGGTCGCTCAAGTTCGAGGGCCTGCTGACGCTGCAGATGCAGGGCCCCGGGCCCCTGCACCTGCTGGTGGCGCAGTGCACCCATCGCAAGGCGATCCGGGCCGTCGCGCGCCACCGCGAGGCCGTGGTCGTACCCGGCTCGCTGGCCGAACTGACCGGCGGAGGCCAGGTCACGGTCACGATCGAGAACGAGGACCGCAGCAACCGCTACCAGGGCATGGTGCCGATGGAGCGCGAGCACCTGGCCGGCTGCCTGGAACACTACCTGGAGCGCTCGGAACAGGTGCCATCGAAGCTGATCGTCGCCTCCGACGGCACCAGCGCCGCGGGCCTGCTGCTGCAGCGCATGCCCGCAGGTTCTTCGGCCTCGGCCGAGTCGGACCCGCACGCCGAGGCCGAGGCGGCCGAGGAGTGGCGACGCCTGGAACTGCTCGCCTCCACGCTCAAGCCCGAGGAACTGCTCGGCCTGCCGCTCACGACCATCCTGCACCGCCTGTTCCACGAGGACGACGTGCGGCTGTTCGAGGGCGCGCCCGTGTTCTTCCAGTGCACCTGTTCGCGCGAGCGCGTCGAGGGCATCCTGCGATCGCTGGGGCATGAGGAGGTCGGCGACATCATCCAGGAGCGCGGCTCCGTCGAAGTCCGCTGCGAGTTCTGCAACCGCGCCTACCAGTACGATGCGGTGGACGCCGCGACGCTGTTCGCCGTCACCGTCACGCCAGCGTCGAGGGAAGTCCACTGATGTCCAGTCCGGTCCAGGTGTCTTTCGAGTTCTTTCCGCCCAACGACGCCGCCATGGAGCAGGTGCTGTGGTCGTCGATCCAGCGTCTCGCGCCGCTGAAGCCGCGTTTCGTATCGGTCACCTACGGCGCCGACGGCTCGACGCGCGAGCGCACGCACAACGTCGTCACGCACATCCAGGGCGAGACCGGCCTGACCTGCGCCGCGCACCTGACCTGCGTGGGGGCTTCGCGCAGCGACGTGCTCGCCGTGGCCCGGCGCTACTGGGATGCCGGCGTGCGCCACATCGTCGCGCTGCGCGGCGACCCGCCGGCGGGCAGCACGCGCTACGTCCCGCACCCGGACGGCTACGCCTATGCGGCTGACCTGGTGGCCGGGCTCAAGTCGGTCGGCGATTTCGAGATCTCGGTCGCCGCGTATCCCGAGGGTCACCCCGAGGCCACCAGCCTGCAGGCCGACGTCGACAACCTCAAGCGCAAGCTCGACGCCGGCGCCGACCGCGCGATCACCCAGTTCTTCTTCGACACCGACTACTTCCTGCGTTTCCGCGACCTCTGTGCCGCGGCGGGCATCCGCGCGCCGATCGTGCCGGGCATCCTGCCCATCACGCGCTTTCCGCAGATGCTGCGCTTCGCCGAACGCTGCGGCACCCGGGTGCCCGATGCCGTGCGCCACCGTTTCGACGGCCTCGACGACGACCCCGAGACGCGCAAGATGGTCGCGGCCGCGTTCGCGATCGAGCAGGTCGCCCGGCTGCGCCACGAGGGCGTCGACGAATTCCACTTCTACACGCTGAACCGCGCGGAACTCACGGTCGCGATCTGCCACGTGCTGGGTGTTCGCGCGCAACCGGACGCCACACGATGAGCCTGACCCGCGCCGAGCGCACCGCTGCCTTCCGTCGCCTGCTGGGCGAACGCATCCTCGTGCTCGACGGCGCGATGGGCACGATGATCCAGCGCCACAAGCTCGACGAGGCAGCCTATCGCGGCGAGCGCTTCGCGGCCTGGCCCAGCGACCTCAAGGGCGCGAACGACCTGCTGACGCTGACCCAGCCGGCGATCATCGCCGGCATCCACCGCCAGTACCTCGAGGCCGGCGCGGACATCGTCGAGACCAACACCTTCAACTGCAACGCGCCCTCGCTGGGCGACTACGGCCTCGAGGGCCTGGTCGGGGAACTCAACCGCGAGGCGGCGCGCCTGGCGCGGCGCGTGGCCGACGAGGTGGAGGCCGCCACAGGCCGGCCGCGCTTCGTGGCCGGCGCGCTCGGCCCCACCAACCGCACGGCTTCGCTGTCGCCCGACGTCAACGATCCGGGCAAGCGCAACATCCGGTTCGACGAACTGCGCGCCACCTATGCGGAAGCGACGCGCGCGCTGGTCGAGGGCGGCGCCGACCTGATCATCGTCGAGACCATCTTCGACACGCTGAACGCCAAGGCGGCGCTGTACGCCGTGCGCGAAGTGCTCGACGAGCTGGGCCTGGACCTGCCGCTCATGGTGTCCGGCACCATCACCGACGCCTCCGGCCGCACGCTGTCCGGCCAGACGGCCGAGGCGTTCTGGAATTCCGTGAGGCACGCGCGGCCCACGACCATCGGCTTCAACTGCGCGCTCGGCGCCGAGGCCATGCGGCCTTACGTCGCCGAGCTGTCGCGCATCGCCGATACCTGGGTCTGCGCCTATCCCAACGCCGGCCTGCCCAACGCCTTCGGCGAGTACGACGAGCACGCCTGCGACACCGCGAAGCACATCCGCGACTGGGCCGAGAGCGGCTTCGTCAACATCATCGGCGGCTGCTGCGGCACCTCGCCCGACCACATCGCCCACATGGCGCAGGCGGTCGCGGGCGTCACGCCGCG
>JADZCS010000112.1 GCA_020851435.1 Gammaproteobacteria bacterium
CAGCTCTCGGGCGGCGGCGGCGCCGTGGCGCGCTCGCTGGGCGGCGAGCGCGTGACGCGCGCGACCGCGGATCCGCTGCGGCGGCGCCTGTTGAACGTCGTCGAGGAAATGGCCATCGCCTCGGGAACGCCGGTGCCCGAGGTCTACGTGCTCGAGCAGGAACCGGGCATCAACGCCTTCGCAGCGGGACTGTCGACCTCGGGCGCAGCCATCGCGGTCACGCGCGGCGCGCTGGAACGGCTCACGCGCTCCGAGCTGCAGGGCGTGATCGGCCACGAGTTCAGCCATATCCTCAACGGCGACATGCGGCTCAACACGCGCCTCGCGGGGCCGCTGTTCGGCCTGCTGATCATCGCGACGGCCGCCAGGCACGTGCTGCGGCACTTCCGCGGCGGCGGCAACCGCAAGGGCGGCGGCCTGCTGATCGCGGTGTTCGCGGTGATGGCGCTGGGCTACATCGGCGTGCTGCTGGGGCGGCTGCTGCAGTCGGCGATCAGCCGGCAGCGCGAGTTCCTGGCGGATGCCTCGAGCGCGCAGTTCACGCGCCAGCCCGCGGCGCTGCGCGACGCGCTGGTACGCATCGCGCGCTCCGGCCGGGCTTCGAAGCTCGACTCGGCCGATGGCGAGGACCTCGCGCACCTGTTTTTCCTTCCGGCGTACTCGCGGATGTTCGCCACGCACCCGCCCATCGCCGAGCGCGTGAAGGCGCTGGACCCGCGCTATCCGCTGCCGGAACTGCAGAAGCTCGAGAAGCTCGACGCGGGCACGATGGAACTGGCCGGCGAGGATGCCCTGACCAGCGAGTCGGGCATCGAGGTCGCGTCCCTGGCGGCCGGCGGCGGCCCGGTGCGCATGGCGCCAGGACAGGTCGTCGAGTCCGTGGGCCAGCCGGGGCTCGACGAAGTGGCGTACGCGCGCGTGCTGCGCGAATCACTGCCGGAGGACCTGGAGGCGGCGCTGTCGCGCGGCACGACCGCGGCCTGCCTGTGGCTCGCGCTGCTGACCTCGCGCGAGCAGGACATGCGCACCCGCCAGCTCGCGGAGATCGCTGAAGCGCTGGGCGACGCGGTGGCCAGCCAGGTGCGCCGCTTCGTGCCGGCGGCCCATGCCCTGCCTGTGGTTCAACGCCTGCCGCTGGTACAGCGCGCACTGCCGGTGCTCAGCGTGCTGCCGGCGGATCGGCGGCGGATCATCGCCATGCTCACGCACAGCCTGTCCGCGACGGACGGCCAGGTCGATGTGTTCGAATTCATGCTGGGTCACCTCGCGGCGCAGTATCTCGCCGAGCAGCTCGTGCCGCCCACGCAGCAACGCCTGGTGGCGCTCGACGACCTCCACGACGAGCTGGGCCTGCTGTTCGCCACGCTGGCGGCCGCCGGGCACGACGGCGCGACCGAGGCGCGGCGCGCCTACGAACGCGGCCTCGCCCACGTGCTGCCCCGGACGCGCCCCGAGTTCGCGGTCCGCTCCGGCAGCAACTGGCACCGCGCGCTCAACGAGGCGTTGCAGCGCCTGGACCGGCTGGCCCCGGCCGGCAAGGAACTGCTGGTCGACGGCCTGGCGCGCACCGTCACCCACGACGACATCGTCCAGGTCGCCGAGGCCGAGCTGCTGCGGGCCATCTGTGCTGCGCTGCACTGCCCCCTGCCCCCTTTGCTGAGCCGGGGGGCATAGAGGTACGCAAGAGGGAGCCAAGAGGTACACAAGAGGTACCCAAGAGGGGTCTGACCCCTCTAGAATCCCGGGATGCCTACTTACGAATATCTCTGCGAAGCCAACGGCCGGACGGTCGAGGTGTCGCACAAGATGGCGGAACGGCTCGGCACCTGGGGCGAGCTGTGCGAACGAGCCGGGATCGCGCCTGGCAAGACTCCGCGCAATGCCGGCATAACGAAGCTCATGAGCGCGGGTGCGGTGATGTCCAGCGGCAACGTTGGCAGCACCGAGAGGCCCTGCGACTACGGCACGCCCTGCGGCGGCTGCGCCTGCAACCCGGAGTAAGGCCCTGACCGCCTCCACCCCCACCGCTGCGCCCCGCCTGCCGTTCACCAAGATGCACGGCCTGGGCAACGACTTCATCGTGTTCGACGCCCCGGCCTCGGGAGCCCTCGCGCCCGAGACGCTGCGCCGCCTCGCCGACCGCCACACGGGCATCGGCTTCGACCAGGCGCTGATGCTCGAGCCGCCGCGCAAGGCGGGCACGGTCGTCTACTACCGCATCTTCAACGCCGACGGCGGCGAGGTCGAGCAGTGCGGCAACGGCGCGCGCTGCGTCGCGAGCTTCGTGCGCCAGCGCCTCGCGCTGCCGCCGGGCGAGATCGTCATGGACAGCCCCGCCGGCCCGATCCGCGCGCGCGTCCGCGACGACGGGCTGGTCTCGGTCGCGATGGGCGTGCCGAACTTCGACCCCGCGTCGCTGCCCTTCGAGGCCAGCGGCGAGTCCTACATCTATCCGCTGCAGGCGGCCGGCACGGAAGTCGAGATCGGCGCCGTGTCCATCGGCAACCCGCACGCGGTGCTGCGCGTCACCTCGGTCGACTCCGCGCCCGTGGACCGGCTGGGTCCCGCGATCGAGAAGCACGCGCGCTTCCCCCGCCGCACCAACGTCGGCTTCATGGAAGTGCTCGCGCCCGACCACATCCGGCTGCGCGTATTCGAGCGCGGCACCGGCGAGACGCGCGCCTGCGGCACGGGCGCCTGTGGCGCAGTGGCCGTCGGCCGCCGCCACGGCCTGCTCGGTGAAGAAGTCAAAGTCGACCTGCCCGGCGGGCGACTGATCGTCCAGTGGGCAGGCCCGGGCGAGCAGATCTGGCTCACCGGCCCCGCCGAAACCGCCTTTGAGGGAAGCACGACACCATGACCACGCCGCAGCCGAAGACGCGCACCGCGCCTGTGCTCGACGAGAAGGAGGTGGCCGCCTACCTCGA
>JADZCS010000113.1 GCA_020851435.1 Gammaproteobacteria bacterium
CAGTGGAACTGCAGCGCCGCCATCGGGTTGCCGGCCAGCTCGCGCGCCTTGCGGCTGCGGTAGTTGGTGTACCAGACGATGCCGCGCTCGTCGTATTCCTTGATCAGCACGATGCGCGTGGACGGCCTGCCGTCGGCGCCGACCGTCGCCAGCGTCATCGAGTTGGGTTCCGGCACGCCGGCGTCGACCGCTTCCCTGAACCAGCGCGTGAACTGCGCGAGCGGCGCATCGGCGGCGTGGTGCTCCTCGAGTTCGCCGCGCTCGTAGCTCTTGCGGAGATGGGGCAGCTCGCTCATGGGGTCATGGCCCTGGTCAGTCGCCGATGCGGCGGAACATCCAGCCCGCGCCGAGCACCGCGAGCCCCCAGCCCAGCCAGGGCGGATTCGCCTCGAGGCCCAGCCACAGGATGCCGCCGACGAACAGCGCCGCGGCGGCGATCACGGCGTTGCGCCGCGACTCGGAACTGCGGAGTTCCTCGCGCAGGCCTTTGAGCGTGTCGGATTCCGTGCGTACCGAGAGCGTGTCCTCGTAGGCGCTGCGCACGAGCCGGTGCGCGATGACGGGCAGCACCTTGAAGGCCTCGGCGACGTCGGGCCAGTGCTCGCGCGCAGCCTCGACGAAGGCGCCCGGGCCGACGCGTTCCCGCATCCACTCGCGCAGCACGGGCTGGGCGGTCTTCCAGAGATCCAGCTCGGGATACAGCTGCCGGCCAAGTCCCTCGATGTTGAGCAGGGTCTTCTGCAGCAGGATCAACTGCGGCTGGACGCGCATGTCGAAGCGCCGCGCGATCTCGAACAGCCGCAGCAGCACGATGCCGAAGGAGATGTCCTTAAGCGGCTTGTTGAAGATGGGCTCGCAGACCGTGCGCACGGCCGCCTCGAGCTCGTCGATGCGCGTGTCGCGCGGCACCCAGCCCGATTCCACGTGCAGCACGGCCACGCGGCGGTAGTCGCGGTCGAAGAACGCGAGGAAGTTGGCGGCCAGGTAGTGCTGGTCGCGCAGGTCGAGCGTGCCGACGATGCCGAAGTCCACGGCGCAGTACTTCGGATTGGCCGGGTCCGTGGCGTCGACGAAGATGTTGCCGGGGTGCATGTCGGCGTGGAAGAAGTTGTAGCGGAACACCTGCGTGAAGAAGATGTTCACGCCGTTTTCGCTGAGCTTCTTGATGTCCGTGCCCAGCGCGCGCAGGCGATCGATGTCGGACACCGGGATGCCGTGGATGCGCTCCATGACCATGACGTCGCGCCGGCACAGGTCCCAGTGGACCTCCGGCACGTAGATCATCGTCGAGCCCTCAAAGTTGCGGCGGATCTGCGAGGCGTTGGCCGCCTCGCGCATGAGGTCCAGCTCGTCGAGGATGGTCTTCTCGTATTCCTCGACGACCTCCACCGGGCGCAGGCGGTGAGACTCCGGCCACCAGCGCTCGGCCATGCGCGCGAGCGCATGCAGCACCTCGAGGTCTCGCTCGATGAGCTCGCGCATGCCCGGTCGCAGCACCTTCACGACGACTTCGCGGCCGTCGATCAGCGTGGCTGTGTGCACCTGGGCGATGGACGCAGCGGCCAGGGGCTGCTCGTCGAAGGAGCCGAACAGCTCGCCCACGGGCTTGCCCAGCGACGCCTCGACCTGCGCGCGGGCCACGGCGCCATCGAACGGCGGCACGCGGTCCTGCAGCTTGGCGAGTTCGTCGGCGATGTCGGTCGGCAGCAGGTCGCGGCGCGTCGACAGCGCCTGGCCGAACTTGATGAAGATGGGCCCGAGCTCCTCGAGCGCGAGCCGCAGCTTCTCGGCGCGGTTCCTGCCCTGGCTGCGCGCGAACCAGGTCCAGGGCGAGAGGTACAGCGCGAAGCGCAGCGGCCGATAGAGGTGCGTGGCGCGCACGAAGTCGTCGAGTCCGTGGCGCACCAGCACGCGCTGGATGGCGAGCAGCCGCGCGCCGACGCGAAGATTGCTCATGGAGCTGCGCTGCGCAGGCGCGACTCGATGACTGCGAGCCGGGCCTCGAGGCGGTCGGCGTCCTCGCGCAGCCGGTCGACGTCGGCGAGGAACTGCTCGACCTCCGACCTGGCCGGCAGGTCGCGGCTCTCCTCGGTGAGGTATTCGCCGACGTTCTGCGCGAAGGTGTCCACCGATTGCCGCGCGAAGCCGAAGGCCTGGCGGGCGAAGTTGGCCGCATGGTGCGCTATCGCGTCGCCGGTCAGGCGCGAGAGTTCTTCCTCGAGGTCGGGGCGCGCGGCCGTGAGCAGCTTCTGGAAGCGCTGGGCGACGTCGACGTCCCCCTCGATGCGCAGGCCGCCGCCGCGAATGCGTTCCTCGCCGCCGGGCGCGGCGAGCGCCGCGAGCGACAGGGGCGTGCCCTCGATCGAGGCGTCGGCGGGCAGCTCGCCGCCGGCGGTTACCGCGATGCGACCCGCGCCGGCCGTGAGGCGGATGCGGAACGGCATCGGCGCCAGTCGAACTTCGAAGCTGCGGCCATCCAGCGAACCCGCGATCTCGGTGGCCTGGGCGGAGGCCGCGATGTTGCGGTTGAGCAGGGACTCGAGCGGCCGCAGCAGTGGATCGGGTGTCATGGTCGTCTCAGTAGGCGTAGCCGCGGTGCAGGGCGACGATGCCGCCCGTCAGGTTGTGCCAGCGGCAGTTGTCGAAGCCCGCGTCTTTCATCATGCCGGCCAGCGTCGGCTGGTCGGGGTGCATGCGGATGCTCTCGGCGAGGTAACGATAGCTCGCGTCGTCGCCGGCGACGAGCTTGCCCATCAGCGGCAGCACCTTGAACGAGTAGGCGTCGTAGACGGGCTTGAGCCCGGGTGCGACCGGATGCGAGAACTCGAGGATCAGCAGCTGCCCGCCCGGCTTGAGCACGCGGCGCATGGACTTCAGCGCGGCGGGCTTGTCGGTGACGTTGCGCAGCCCGAAGCCGATGGTGATGCAGTCGAAGCTGGCGTCGGCGAAGGGCAGCTTCTCGGCGTTGGCCAGCGAGAAGGAGACGTTGCCGGCGATGCCCTTGTCGAGCAGCCGGTCGCGGCCCCGCGAGAGCATCTCCCAGTTGATGTCCGAGAGGATCACGTGGCCGGTCGGCCCGACCTGGCGGGCCAGGCCGATGGCGAGGTCGCCCGTGCCGCCGGCCACGTCCAGCGCCGCATGGCCGGGCTTGAGCCCGGTCTGGGACAGCGTGAAGCGCTTCCACAGCCGGTGCATGCCGCCGGACATCAGGTCGTTCATGAGGTCGTACTTCGAGGCGACCGAATCGAACACGCCGCGCACGCGCGTCTGTTTCTCGGTGACCGCCACCTTCTCGTAGCCGAAGTCGATCTTGTGGTCGTCGGGCGGGGAATCGGACATGGGGCACCCGGGGGGAATGTGCCATCGCTGGGCCCTGCATTGTACTTCGCCGGACGGCCGGAAATCCGATTAACATCCGTCTCCACGGGCCGGGATGCCAGCAGGGACGGCCACTTTCAGGGGGAATCGTATGGCCTTGTCTTTCGCGTTCCGGTCGATCGTGCTTGCTGCGCTGCTGCTCGGCTCCACTGCCGCCGCGGCCGCAGTGGTGAGCCCGCCCGAGAAGCCGAAGTCCGAGCTTGGCGCGGTAGAGTTCCGCCCGCTGGGTCCGGCGGTATCCGGTCGCACCACGCGCGTGGCCGGCGTGCCCGGCGACGCGCTCGTCTACTACGCCGCCTTTGCCCAGGGCGGCGTCTGGAAGACCGAGAACGGCGGCCGCGACTGGAAGCCGGTGTTCGACGACCAGCCGACGCAGTCGATCGGCTCGATCGCGGTCGCGCCGTCGGACCCTAACGTGGTCTACGTCGGCTCTGGCGAGGCCAATATCCGCGGCAACGTCGCGCTGGGCAGCGGCATCTTCATGTCCACCGATGCCGGCAAGTCCTGGAAGCACGTCTGGAAGGCGCGCGGCCAGATCGGAACCATCGCGGTCGATCCGCGCAATGCCGACGTCGCGTATGCGGCGGTGCTCGGCTCGCCCTTCGGTGCCGGCGAAGAGCGCGGCGTCTACCGCACGACCGACGGCGGCAGGAACTGGCAGAAGGTCCTGTACAAGGACGAGTTCACCGGCGCCGCCGACGTGGCGATCGACCCGTCGAACCCGCGCATCCTGTTCGCCGGCCTGTGGCAGGCGAAGCGCGAGCCCTGGAAGCTCAGCAGCGGTGGCCCGGGCAGCGGCCTGTACCGCTCCGCCGACGGCGGCGACACCTGGACACAGCTGAAGGGCAACGGCCTGCCGGGCGGCGAGTGGGGCAAGGTCGGCGTGCGCGTCGCGCCGTCGAACCCCAACATCGTGTACGCCCTGATCGAGGCCGACAAGGGCGGCCTGTTCCGTTCCGACGACGGCGGCAAGAACTGGGAGCTGGTCAACGCCGCGCGCGTGCTGCGCCAGCGCGCCTGGTACTACACGGTGCTGACCATCGATCCGCGCAATCCGGACGTTGTCTGGGTGCCGCAGGTCAACCTGTTGAAGAGCGTCGACGGTGGCCGCACGTTCAGGTCGGTGGACGTCAACCTGCACGGCGACCATCACGACCTGTGGATCGACCCGACCGACCCGCGCCGCATGATCGACGGCAACGACGGCGGCATCGGCGTCACCGCCGACGGTGTGTCCTGGTACGCGCCACCGCTGCCGACCGGCCAGTTCTACAACATCGACGCCGATGACCGCCTGCCGTACCACGTCGGCGGCACGATGCAGGACTGGGGCACGGCCAGCGGCCCGGCCTGGACGCTGCGCGATGGCAACGGCGGCGGCGGCCCCAACCTTGGCGACTTCTCCATCGTCGGCGGCGGCGAGGCCGGCGACTTCGTCTACGACCGGGCCGCCCCCGGCCACATCTACGCCGGCGAATACTCGGGCTACCTGTCGCACTACCAGGAAGGCACGGGCAACTTCCGCAACGTCAGCGTCTATCCGCGCAACTTCTCGGGAATCCATGCGAGCGAGGCGAAGTACCGCTTCCAGTGGACCGCGCCGGTCGCCGATTCTCCGCACGATCCGAAGCTGCTGTACCACGGCGCCAACGTGCTGTTCCGCAGCAGCGACCGCGGCGCCACGTGGACGGCGATCAGCCCGGACCTCACGCGCAACGACCGCAGCAAGCAGCAGTGGAGCGGCGGGCCGATCACCGGCGACATCACCGGCGTCGAGTACTACGACACGATCTTCTCGATCGCCGAGTCGCCGGTCGCGGCCGGGCAGATCTGGGTCGGCACCGACGACGGCCTGGTCCAGCTGACCCGCGACGGTGGCAAGAGCTGGAGCAACGTCACGCCGAAGAAGCTGCCGGAGTGGGGCACGGTCGAGGCGGTCGAGCCCTCGTCGCGCGACGCCGGCACGGCCTACGTGGTCGTCGACGCGCGCCGCCTGAACGACACGCGTCCCTACCTGTTCCGCACGCGCGACTTCGGCAAGAGCTGGGAACAGCTCGGCAAAGGCCTGCCGGGCGACCAGCACCTGTTCGTCGTGCGCGAGGACCCGACCAACCCGGACCTTCTGTACGTCGGCGCCGAGCGCGGGCTGTACTTCTCGCGCGATGGCGGAGCGAATTTCGTCGACCTGCGAGGCAACCTGCCGGCGGTCGGCGTGGCGGATATCGAGGTGCGCCACGACGACCTGATCCTCGGCACGCGCCGCGGCATCTGGGTCCTCGACGACCTGACGGCGCTGCGCGGCCTGACGCCGCAGGTGAGGGCCTCGGCGGCGCACCTGTTCACGCCCCGGCCGGCGTCGCGCTTCCGCGCCGACGCACGCTGGGACCAGGGCGCGCCCGGCCAAGCGCCCAACCGGCCACGCGGCCTGCTGATCGCCTACTGGCTCAAGGACGCGCCGAAGGATCCGGAACCCGGCAGGCCGCGCGCGGCCGGCAACCCGGCCGAGCTGAAGCTCGAGATCCTCGATGCCAGCGGCCAGCTGGTGCGCACGCTGAGCTCGGTGCCGAAGCCGAACCGCTACGCAAAGGACGATCCGGACGACCCGGAGAAGCCGAATGAAGGCGAGCTGACGCGCCATCAGGGACTCAACCGGATCTCCTGGGACCTGCGGCATGAGGGCGCGAAGCGGGTCATCGCCAAGTTCGATGCGGGCAACCCGGACCGCGGCCCGCTGGTGCTGCCGGGCACGTACACGCTGCGCCTCACGGCCGGCGGCCAGGTGTACACGAGCACCGCGGAGGTGCTGCCGGATCCCCGCTCGCCGGTGACGGCGGCCGAGCTCGGGCAGAACGTCGCGTTTGCGCTCGAGGCGCGCGCCGCGCTCAACCGCCTCGGCGACGACATCGAGGAGGCGCGTGCGATCCGTGCGCAGGCCGGCGACCTGGCGAAGCGGCTCGCGGCTGATCCGGCCGCCGCGCTGGTCGAGGCGGCCCGTGCGGTCGCCGCGCGCTGCGATGTGCTCGAGGCGCGCATGCACAACCCCGAGGCCGAGGTGGTCTACGACGTGCTCGCCGGCCGTTCCGGCGGCGCCAAGCTCTATCCGCAGATAGCGCCGCTGATGGGCGAAGTGCAGTCGGCCGACTACGCGCCGGCGCAGGGGCTGCGTGACCAGCTGGCCGAGAACCTGGCCGAGCTGCAGGCGATCGAGGCGGAGATGGCGTCGATGCGCAGCGGCGAACTGGCGCGGCTCGAGGCCGCTGCCAAGGCGCTGCCGAGGGTGATCCTGCCGCCGCGTTCCTGAACGGCGTCACGGGACCGGCCGGCTGCGCGCCGTGCCGGTCCCGTGCCTCGATCTCAGTCTAGCTGCAGGCCGATGCGCAGCGTGCGGCCGGGCAGCGGCAGGCCCAGCTGCGGCGTGATGACCGCGTTGGTCAGGTTGTCGACGGCCGCGGTCAGCGACCAGGAGTGGCCGCCGGCGGACTGCCACAGGATCCAGCGGCCGCGCAGGTTGATCTCGGTCGAGGACGGCAATGGCCTGGCGTCGCCGTGCGCGTCGAGGTCGATGGCCTCGCCGGTGTGGCGCAGCTCGATGCGCGCCGACGAGCCGGCGCTGGCGCGCCACTCGAGCGCGCCGCCGACTTCATGGCGCGGCCGCTGCGGCAGGCGCCAGCCGGGCAGGCCGTTGTCTTCCAGCGCGTGCGCCTCGAGCCAGGCGCCCGAGAGTTCCAGGCGCAGCGACTCACTGAGCGCATAGCTGGCGCACAGGTCCAGGCCGTACTGGCGCGTGCCCTCGAGGTTGATGCGCTGGCGCAGGCTGCGGCCGGCGACGACGACCACGCGCTGGGCGATGGTGTCGCGGCCGCGCACGTAGAACGCGCCCGCCTGCACGGTGGCGCGCTCGCCCTGCCAGTCGATGCCGAGGTCGCTGAGCCAGGCGGTCTCGGGCTGCAGCGCAGGGTTCGGCAGGAACCGCCCCAGCGATTCGCCGAATAGTTCGCGCGCGCTGGCGAAGCGGGTACGGCTGCCGCTCGAGAACGTCACGCGCCACCCCTCCGCGGGTTCCACCCGCAGGGCAGCCGACAGCGCCGTCGCCGAGCTGTCGGGCTGGGCGGGCTTGTCGCCGGTCAGCGGCGTCTCGGCATGGTCGCGGCCGATGCCGATCGTCGCGGCGACGCCCG
>JADZCS010000114.1 GCA_020851435.1 Gammaproteobacteria bacterium
CCCCGCGTGGCCACGGCGGCCGCGCAGGGCGGCGACCAGTCGCGCGCCCAGGGCGCCGTGTCGCGCCTGATCCAGGTCTACGCGAATCGCGGTCACCTCGTCGCCAACATCGACCCGCTCGGTCTCATGCAGCGGCCGCGCCCCCGCGTGCTGGACCTCGAGTATTTCGGGCTGACGCAGGCGGACCTCGACCACGAGTTCTTTACCGGCACGCGGTCTCACGCGCTGCCGCGCAGGATGAAGCTCAAGGACATCGTCGCGCAGCTCGAGCACATCTACTGCGACCGCATCGGCGCGGAATTCGCGCACGTGTCCGACACCGAGGAACGCCTGTGGTTGCAGGAGAAGTTCCAGGAAGGGCGCCTGCAGCACCGCTTCTCGCCCGTGGAGCAGGAAAACATCCTCTGGCAGCTCACGACCGCCGAGGGTCTCGAGCGCTATCTGCACACCAAGTACGTCGGCCAGAAGCGCTTCTCGCTCGAGGGCGGCGATGCGCTGATACCGCTGCTCGACGACCTCATCCAGCAGGGCGGCTCCTGCGGCGTCGAGGAGATGGTCATCGGCATGGCGCACCGCGGCCGCCTCAACGTGCTGGTCAACGTGCTGGGCAAGTCGCCGGCCGTGCTGTTCTCGGAGTTCGAGGGGCACTACGACCTGGCGCAGGTGAAGGGCTCGGGCGACGTCAAGTATCACAAGGGCTTTTCGGCCGACCTCAAGACCCCGGGCGGCAACGTGCACGTGGTGCTGGCCTTCAATCCGTCGCACCTCGAGGTCGTCAATCCGGTCGTCGAGGGCTCGGTGCGCGCGCGCCAGGAACGCCGCGGCGACACCTTGGGCGAGCACGTGATCCCCGTGCAGATCCACGGCGACGCCGCCTTCGCCGGCCAGGGCGTGGTGATGGAGACGCTGCAGCTGTCGCAGGCGCGCGCGTTCTACACCGGCGGCACGATCCACTTGATCATCAACAACCAGGTCGGCTTCACGACCAGCAACCCGGCCGATGCGCGCTCGACGCTGTACTGCAGCGACGTGGCGAAGATGATCGAAGCCCCGATCCTGCACGTGAACGCCGACGATCCCGAGGCGGTCGTGTTCGTCACGCGCCTCGCGCTCGCCTACCGCCAGAAGTTCCACAAGGACATCGTCGTCGACCTGGTCTGCTATCGCCGCCACGGTCACAACGAGGCGGACGAACCGGCCGCGACCCAGCCGGTCATGTACCAGGCGATCCGCAAGCACCCCACTGCGCGCCAGCTCTACGCCGAAAGGCTTGAGCGCGAGCAGGTCATACCGCCGGGCAAGGGCGCGGCGCTGGCCGAGCAGTACCGCGTGGGGCTCGACGAGGGCAGGCAGCAGGCCCGGGCCTTCGTGGGCACGAGCGGCAACAAGTTCACCGTCGACTGGACGCACCACCTCGATGCCTCGTCGCACGAATACGTGCATACCGGCGCCGAGCTCGAGACGCTGAAGCGCTTCGGCCACCTGCTTACCCAGGTTCCTGCCGACGTCACGCTTCATCCGCGCGTCAGCCGCATCGTCGAGGACCGCCGCCGCATGTACGCGGGCGAGATGCCGCTGGACTGGGGCGCGGCCGAGATCCTGGCCTACGCCAGCCTGCTCAAGGACGGCCACCCGATCCGCATCACGGGCCAGGACAGCGGCCGCGGCACGTTCTTCCATCGCCACGCGGTGTTGCACGACCAGGCCACCGGCCGTACGCACGTCGCACTGACGCAGTTGTTCGACGGCCAGCCGCGCTTCCAGGTCACCGACTCGGTGCTGTCTGAAGAGGCCGTGATGGGCTTTGAGTACGGCTACTCTACGACCGATCCGAACAGTCTGGTGATCTGGGAAGGGCAGTTCGGCGACTTCGCCAACGGCGCCCAGGTCATCATCGACCAGTTCATCAGTTCGGGCGAATCGAAGTGGGGCAGGATCTGCGGCATGACGCTGCTGCTGCCGCACGGCTACGAGGGCCAGGGCCCAGAGCACAGCTCGGCGCGGCTCGAGCGCTTCCTGCAGCTGTGCGCCGAATACAACATCCAGGTCTGCGTGCCGTCGACGCCGGGCCAGATGTTCCACATGCTGCGGCGGCAGATGCGCCGTGCGCTGCGCAAGCCGCTGGTGGTGATGACCCCCAAGAGCCTGCTGCGCCACAAGCTCGCCGTCACCGACCTCAGCGAGCTCGTCACCGGCCACTTCAATACCGTCATCGACGAGGTCGACCCGATCGTGCCGGACAAGGTCCGGCGCGTCGTACTGTGCAGCGGCAAGGTCTACTACGACCTGCTGGAGCAGAGGCGCGCCGATGGCGTCGACGACGTGGCGATCCTGCGCATCGAGCAGCTCTATCCGTTCCCCTCGGACGAGTACGAGGCGGCCATCGATCGTTACCGCAACGCCGCCGAAGTGGTGTGGTGCCAGGAGGAGCCGCAGAACCAGGGCGCCTGGTACCAGATCCGCCACCGCCTGCAGGAGAAGCTGCTGCCGAAGCACCTGCTGCTCTACGCCGGTCGCGCCGGCGCCGCAGCCCCGGCGGTCGGCGTTTTCCAGGTTCACGTCGAGCAGCAGAAGGCCATGGTCAGGGCTGCGCTGCACGCCATCGCTGGCGACGACACCCACCGCGCCACGCATCGTCTGAATACACAGGCCATCAGGAAGAATTCATGAGCATCGAAGTCAAGGTCCCGCAGCTGCCCGAATCGGTGGCCGACGGCACGCTGACCCAGTGGAACAAGAAGGTCGGCGATGCGGTTGCCCGCGACGAGGAACTCGTTTCGCTCGAGACCGACAAGGTGATGCTGGGTGTGCCGGCGCCCGTGTCGGGCACCCTCGTGGAAATCCGTGTCGCCGGGGGCTCGACCGTGACCAGCGGCCAGGTCCTCGCTGTCATCGCCGAGGGCGCCGTCGCCGCAGCCGCCGCCCCGGTCGCGGCCGAAGCGCCGGCCGCCGCGGAGAGCGCCAAGCTCGCGCCGTCCGTGCGCCGGCTCGTGGAAGAGAACAAGCTCGATCCCGCTGCAATCGCGGGCAGTGGCCGCGACGGACGCATCACCAAGGGTGACGTCGTCCAGCACCTCGCGACGCCGGCACTGGCCGCGCCGCCGGTTGCGCCGGCAACACGTCCCGCTGCCACCGCGGCCGTTGCACCTGCGGCTCCGCGCGGCGGACGCGTCGACCAGCGCGTGCCGATGACCCGGCTGCGCTCGCGGATCGCGCAGCGCCTGGTCGAGGCCCAGGCGACGCAGGCACTGCTGACCACCTTCAACGAGGTGGACATGACTGCGCTCAACGGCCTGCGCGCGCGTTACAAGGAATCCTTCGAGAAGAAGTACGGCGTGCGCCTGGGCTTCATGTCGTTCTACGTGAAGGCCTGCACCGAGGCGCTCAAGCGCTTCCCGATGGTCAATGCCTCGGTCGAGGGCAACGACATCGTCTATCACGAGTTCTACGACGTGGGCGTGGCGGTCTCGACCGACCGCGGCCTGATCGTGCCGGTCCTGCGTGACGCGGACCTCATGAGCTGTGCCGACATCGAAAGGGCCGTCGTCGGCTATGCGCAGCGCGCGCGCGAGGGCTCGATCACGCTCGAGGAACTGACCGGCGGCACGTTCTCCATCACCAACGGCGGCGTGTTCGGCTCGCTGCTGTCGACGCCGATCGTCAACGCGCCGCAGAGCGCCATCCTCGGCATGCACAAGGTGCAGGA
>JADZCS010000115.1 GCA_020851435.1 Gammaproteobacteria bacterium
CAGCTCTCGCGCGCGCAGAAGATGGACGCGCTCACCTCCATGGCCGGCATCAGCGGCTACCGCGCCGTCATCGAGGCGGCCAATGCCTTCGGCCGGTTCTTCAGCGGCCAGATCACCGCCGCGGGCAAGGTCCCCCCGGCGAAGGTGTTCATCGCCGGGGCGGGCGTGGCGGGCCTCGCGGCCATCGGCACGGCCGCGAACCTGGGCGCCATCGTGCGCGCCAACGACACGCGCGCCGAGGTGGCCGACCAGGTGAAGTCGCTGGGCGGCGAGTTCGTCAAGGTCGACTACGAGGAGGAAGGCTCGGGCGGCGGCGGCTACGCCAAGGTGATGAGCGAAGGCTTCCAGAAGGCCCAGCGCGAGATGTACGCCCAGCAGGCGAAGGAGGCCGACATCATCATCACCACCGCGCTCATCCCGGGCAAGCCCGCGCCGAAGCTCATCACCGCGGAGATGGTGCAGTCCATGAAGCCCGGCAGCGTGATCGTCGACATGGCGGGCGAGCAGGGCGGCAACTGCGAGCTCACCGTGCCCGGCGAGGCCGTGGTGCGCCACGGCGTCACGATCATCGGCTACACCGATCTCGTCAGCCGCCTCGCCAAGCAGTCGTCGACGTTGTACGCGACGAACCTGTTTCGGCTGACCGAGGAGCTCTGCAAGACCAAGGACGGCGTGATCAACGTCAACATGGAAGACGAGGCCATCCGCGGCCTGACCGTCGTCAAGGAGGGCGCCATCACCTGGCCGCCGCCGGCGCCGAAGGTGACGGCCGCGCCCCCGCAGGCCAAGCCGGCCGCCGCAGCCGCCGCGCCAGCCAAGAAGTCTGGCCACGGCCACGGCGGCGGCGAGCCTGCCTCGGCGAAGAGCGTCGTGACGATGTTCGCAGTGGCTGCCGTGCTGTTCTGGGTGGTCGGCGCCTTCGCGCCGGCCTCGTTCCTGGCGCACTTCACGGTGTTCGTGCTGGCCTGCTTCATCGGCTACATGGTGATCTGGAACGTGACGCCGGCGCTGCACACGCCGCTCATGAGCGTCACGAACGCGATCTCCAGCATCATCGCCGTCGGTGCGCTGATCCAGGTCGCGCCGCCGCTGGGCGGGGCCGTGGAGGGGCGGCCTGACCAGCTGATCCTCTGGATGGCCGTCGCGGCGCTCACGCTGACCGCGATCAACATGTTCGGCGGATTTGCCGTCACACGTCGCATGCTTGCGATGTTCCGGAAGTAAGGGGAGCACGGGCATGTCAACGAATATCGCAACGATGGCCTACATCGCAGCCATCATCCTGTTCATCCTGAGCCTGGGCGGCCTCTCGAACCCGGAGACGTCGAGGCGCGGCAACCTCTACGGCATCATCGGCATGGCGATCGCCGTGCTGGCGACCGTGTTCGGCCCGCGCGTCACGATGGCGGGCGTTCCGTTCATCGTCGGCGCGCTGCTGGTGGGCGGTTCGATCGGCCTGTACGCCGCGAAGAAAGTGCAGATGACGCAGATGCCGGAGCTGGTCGCGCTCATGCACAGCCTCGTCGGCCTGGCGGCCTGCCTGGTCGGCTTCGCCAGCTACGTCGATACGTCGACCGTGTTCCCGACCGAGGCCGAAAAGTCGATCCACGAGGTCGAGATCTACATCGGCATCCTGATCGGCGCCATCACCTTCTCCGGATCGGTGATCGCCTTCGGCAAGCTGAACGGCAAGATCGGCGGCAAGCCGATGCTGCTGCCGGCGCGCCACTGGCTCAACCTCGCGGGCCTGCTCGCGGTGATCTGGTTCGGCGGCGAGTTCCTGCATGCGCCGGACATCGACGCGGGCATGCTGCCGCTCGCGATCATGACGGTGATCGCGCTGCTGTTCGGCATCCACATGGTGATGGCGATCGGCGGCGCCGACATGCCGGTCGTGGTGTCCATGCTCAACAGCTACTCGGGCTGGGCCGCCGCGGCGACCGGCTTCATGCTGGCGAACGACCTGCTGATCGTGACCGGTGCGCTGGTCGGTTCGTCCGGCGCGATCCTGTCCTACATCATGTGCAAGGCGATGAACCGCAGCTTCATCAGCGTCATCGCCGGCGGCTTCGGCACGGGCGGCGGCACGGCTCCGGCCGCGGCGGGCGCACAGCCGGCCGGTGAAGTGGTGTCGATCAGCTCGGTGGAAACCGCCGAGCTGCTGCGCGAAGCCAAGAACGTGATCATCGTGCCTGGCTACGGCATGGCGGTCGCCCAGGCGCAGCACACGGTGTTCGAGATCACCAAGCTGCTGCGCGAGAAGGGCGTCAACGTGCGCTTCGGCATCCACCCGGTGGCCGGCCGCATGCCGGGCCACATGAACGTGCTGCTGGCCGAGGCCAAGGTGCCCTACGACATCGTGCTCGAGATGGACGAGCTCAACGACGACTTCCCGACCACCGACGTCTCGATGGTGATCGGCGCCAACGACATCGTGAACCCGGCGGCCGAGGACGACCCGAACAGCCCCATCGCCGGCATGCCGGTGCTGCAGGTCTGGAAGTCGAAGACCTCGATCGTCATGAAGCGCTCGATGGCCTCCGGCTACGCCGGCGTCGACAATCCGCTGTTCTACAAGGAGAACAACCGGATGCTGTTCGGCGATGCCAAGAAGATGCTGGACGAGGTGCTGGTTGCCCTGAAGGCATGAGCACGGACCTGACGGGCTCGGGCCTTCCCGGCTACGGTTGTCGCGGGTCGCGGTAGTTCCGCGACAGGTAGTCGACGAGGATCCTGGCTTCATCGTCGGACAGCGGCGCCTTGAAGGTCTTGCGCATCTTGTTCACTTCAGCCTGCCATAGCGCCGGCGTTGCGAACGCGGCGTGCATCTCGACGTAGTCGACGCTGTGGCAGATCGAACACCGGGCTACGAACAGCGCACGTTCCTCGCCGTCGTTCGTGGCCGGGTCGGCTGCCGCGAGCAGGGCGGTCAGCGACAGGCCGGCCGCGGCGACCACCATTCGCGTCGCGCCGCACATGATCGGATTCACGACCGGACCTCCACGCTCACGCGGTGGTAGGCATTGTTCTGGTATCCCGAGGGATTCGGGATGGCCCGCTCGACCTGGGATTGACCGGCGGCGTTGAAGGCGCGGGCCCAGGCTTCATGACGGCCTCGCGGAAGCTCTGGCCAGTGCAGGCGCCACTCGCGGAAGGAATAGCGGCCGAGGTCCGGGCCGAGTTCCGCCCGTCTCCAGCTGGCGCCGGCATCGAAGGAGATTTCGACGCGATCGATGCCGTGTCCCGAGTCCCAGGCGATGCCGGCAAGGGGTGTCGTTCCTGCGATGATCGCGCCGTCCTCTGCTCCGGAAGTGACCAGCGAATTCACGGCGATTTCCGTGACCGGCACGCGCTCCGCAGTTTCCTGGGTCGCGAAGCGCTCCGTGACCGGGAAAAGTCCCTGCGGAACCCGATAGCCGCCCGCCATCCAGAAACTGCTGGAGGGCGCTTCGAGGGCTTCGATACGGGTGAGGTGCTTGATCCAGTAAGTTGCGGTCCAGCCGGGCACCACCAGGCGCAGCGGATACCCGTTGAGAACCGGGAGAGGTTCTCCATTCATCTCGTACGCCAGCAGCGTGTCCGGGTGCAGTGCCTTGTAGGGCGGCAGGGATTTGACGAAGTCTGGTGTCCCTTCCAACGGAGGCGCATCGGCGCCGTCGAAGCCGATCTCCAGCGCAGACGGCTTGAGGCCGGCGCGCTTCAGCACATCCGCGAGCCGGACGCCGCGCCACCTCGCATTGCCCATGGCGCCGTGGCCCCACTGGACCCCCGGAACCGGCGGAGACATCAATCCGCGGCGGTTGCCAGAACACTGGCAGACCGCGATCACTTCGGTGGCCGGGAACTCGTTGCGGAGCTGCTCCAGTCCTAGCTGGAGCGGCTGCGTGAGGCCTGTACCCAGTACTTCGAGCACATAATCATTGGCGGCGATGGTCGGAATCGACGAGTGGTGATAACGGACGAAGAACGCCTCGTTCGGCGTCAGTACGGACCGGAAGTACTCCAGCGGCGTTTCGTAATTGGGAGGGCGCTCCGTCAGGCGCTTCAGCGCAACCTTGCCGGGAAGCAACTTCCCTGCAGAGGCGGCGGCGGCCTTTGCCCACCCGCCCAGCGGCAAACTGCCCGACATGGCAAGCACCAGTGCAGACAGTGACTTCAGCACGTCACGACGGCCCACAATTTTCTCTCGGGTTGCAGACATCCACCTCTCCCTGGTGTCGCCGAGGCCTGGTTCCGCTTGCCGGGCAGAATCTAGCATGTCCCCTGGGCCAGCGTGCCAGCCACTCATTTGAGTAGCAGACACGCGTGTTCCCGGAGGACAAAGATCGACCACGGAGTTGGTCAATGCACGTAACCCGCCGATCCTTGCTGAAGAGTGTCTCGGCTGCCGCGGCACTGATGGCTTGCGGCACGAGTCGTGCGCTGGCTGGCCAGGCCTGGGACATGATCGTCGTGGGTGCGGGCACGGCGGGCATTCCGGCTGCCCTGTTTGGCGCTCAGAACGGCGCCCGAGTGCTCCTGCTCGAAAAGGCAGCGCAGGTCGGCGGGACGCTCTGGTTTTCCGGCGGGCAGATGAGTGCCGCTGGAACGCGCAGACAGGCCGCCCTCAGTATCGACGACAGTCCCGAACGGCACCTGGCCGACATCCTGCGCATCAGTCGCGGCACCGCAGACCCGGCGCTCGTTCGAAGGGCGGTGACGCAGGCTGGCCCAACGCTCGACTGGCTGGACTCTGCCGGCTTTGAATTCGGCCCGGAGTTTCCGCTCGATGCAACGGGTCATGAGCCCTATTCGCGTCGCCGCATCTGGGGCGGGACGCAGCGGGGGTATTCCGTTCTGAAGGTCCTGGAGCGAGAGCTGGCTACAGCCAGGGCGAAGCCAGTGCTCGTGACCCGCTTCGATGTCACCGATCTCCTGATCGGGTCCGGTGGAACGGTGACCGGCGTGCGTGGGGTGGACGAGTCTGGAAAAATTCAGCAGTTCCACGCTCCCCGCGTTGTGCTGGCGAGCGGCGGGTACATGGCAAACCCGCAAATGTTTGCCGAACTGAATGGCAGGCCGCAGTACCGTGCCGCCGGCTGGCCTGCCAACACCGGAATCGGCGTAACCCTGGCGCTTGCTGCTGGAGGCTACACGCGCGGTTCGCAAAACTACCTGTGTGACTTCGGCTCGATCCCGGCCGAACTCGATCTGCCCAGTCCGGAGTACGCACGCTCGATTCACCATCCCCAGCGGCGCATGCCATGGGAGATCTACGTCAACAGGCTTGGTCAGCGATTCATCCGCGAGGATGACGAGAGCATCGACACGCGCGAGCGCGCGCTGTCGCAGCAGGATGATCATCGGTATTGGGTGGTGTTCGACGAACCTACGTTGAGCGCCGCTCCGACCCTGGTGCGCTCCGCGCCGCCGGGCGAGGTCCGCGACTGGACGCGTGATGAGCTGCGCGCTGCATTCGACGAGGCGCCTGCCTTCGTCCGTGCTGACTCGATCGAGGAACTCGCCACCCGCGCAGGCATCGATCCCGCTGGCCTGCTGGGTACGATTCGTCAGTTCAACGACGCGGTGCGGAATGGCAGCGATTCCTGGGGCAGGCGGTACATGCCGCGACCGGTTGACACGCCGCCGTACTATGCGATCAGGCACCAGGGGGGAACCCTGATCTCGGTGGCTGGCGTTGCGGTAGACGAATCGCTGCGAGTCGTTCGGCCAGGCGGGGCGCCAATTCCGGGCCTGTACGCCATCGGGGAGCTTCTCGGAAATGGCTCGTTGTCCGGTCAGGCCTTCTGCAGCGGCATGATGGTCACGCCGGCGCTATCGCTGGGACGCTGGCTGGGAATGACGCTTTCCAAGCGGGCCTAGGCGGAGTTGCGCCTGGTGCTTGTCCGGCGGGTGCGAGGCGGAGTCTTGCCCAGCTGGATGACGTGCTTCTGTATGCCCACCGCGACGGCGTGGGTGCGATTTGCCGCACCGAGCTTCTTGAGGATGTTCTTCATGTGGAAGCGAACGGTGTCCATTGCCCGTCCGATCTCCCCGGCGATCTCGGAATCCGTGCACCCATAGGCAGCCCAGGCGAGGCAACGCTGTTCTATAGGCGACAGAATGCCGACTGGCTCGAGTGGACGAACCCGGTCGAGCGACCGAAAGAAGAGTTCCGCAAACTGCGCCAGCGCCTTTTCGCGCTGCGCACCGCAGGTCGTCTGTTCCGACAGCGGGACCATCCAGGACACGTAGGCCTGAACGCCGGGGCTCCTGTCGACGGCTGCGATCCAGCCCTCACGGATTCCATGACGCGCAAGGAACGCGACCGCCGAATTCCGCGTCGCCTTTGCGCTGTCGCGCTCGTGGTCATGCTGAACTGGGAGTTCCCAGCGACTGACTGCGCCAGACGGAAAATTCCTTCCGGCCAAGCCTGCATCGCGCTCGCCGAGGTTCAGCCGTATCCACTCCTGGATGAACCCTTTTGGCCATCCCATCTTGTGCGACCACCAGATCGGCCTGGGCATCCGGGTTATTGCGGGAAGGTTGTGGGCCTCGCGGAAGCCAACTATCCGGGTTTGCGCAATTTCGCGGCTGTCGATCAACGCATTCAGGCAATCGGTGACTGTCGACGCTGACCGTAGCCGATCGAGTAACTCAGGAAGCTTGGTGTGCATGGCAGCGCATCGTCCATGATGACCCACTCACTTGAGTAGGCGACACGCGGCCCTTCAAAGTCAAGTATCGACTGGTCCCAAACATCTGGAGTCGCCGCCAATGAATATTCACACGCGGATCGGATTGATGACCGTTGCACTGACCATATGGGCAGGAACTGCTTCAGCGGCAGACCCGTCGGCGGACCAACAACTGAAGCCACCGGCGCCATATTCGCACGCGATCACGGAATGTGACCGGCAGGCGGGACATCCGGACGACCCTGACAAGGTCGTGCCTGGAAAGGAGCGGCCCGAAATGGACATGAATGCCGCAATTGCTGCGTGCAGGGCTGACCTCAAGAATGACCCGACGAACCCGCGGTTGATCTATCAGCTTGCGCGGGCGCTCACCTACTCAGGCCATGTGGACGAAGGGCTTCCACTGATCGAGCAGGCCACGCGCATGGGGTATGCGCAGGCAGTGTTCGTGACCGGCTATCTTTACCTGGATGGTGCGTACAAGGCGCCGAAGAACCCCTGCCGCGCAGGTGAGCTGATACGCGAATCCGCGCTCCGTGGCCGTATGGCGGGCGAGGTTGGATTCCCGGCTTATGTCCTCGAGGGCCGGTTCAAGGGCTGCGCGGTGAAGCAGGATCCCGCCGAGCTTGTCCGCTTCCTGGAAGCAGCCAAGGCGCGGAAGCCGGAGTACTACCCAGGCCTCCTGATCGACACCTTGCTGCGTGAAATCAAGGCTACGAACTAGAACAGCAGCGATCTGCGGCCAGGTGGGAAAGACCGTCGTGGATCAAGGGGGGGATTTAGCATGAACGTCCGAATTTCGTCGGCAGTAGCGGCCGTCCTGATGTGCGCGGGCGGCGAGGCCGCAGCACAGGCGCAGAAAGCAACCGACAAGCTCGCGCAACTCGAGGAAGTGACCGTTACGGCGGAACGCCGCAGCGCCAACCTGCAGGAAGTGCCGATAGCAGTGAGTGCATTCACCGCCGACGAGTTGTCGCGTCGCACAGTCACTTCGCTGGTCGATATCGCAAAGGACGTGCCGAACCTCGTTGGGCACAATAACGTCGGCTTGAACACGGCAACGGTCGTCTACCTGCGAGGCGTTGGCTCGACGCAGTCGTTCGCGACTGTCGATACGACGGTCGGTTTCTATGTCGATGACGTCTATATCGCGCGCCAGAATGCCAACAATTTCTCGCTGTTCGACGTCGAGCGCATCGAGGTCCTGCGCGGACCGCAGGGCACGCTTTATGGCCGCAACACGTCTGGCGGCGCGATCAAGGTCGTTACCGAAAGGCCGACCCAGGACTTCGCCATCAAGGGTCAGGCCAGCGTCGGCGACTATGACTTCTACGAGGTCCGGGCCTCGATCAACGGACCAATTAGCGACACCGTGTCGGTCCGCTTGAACGGCGTCACGCAGCAGCAGGGGGAGGGATTCTCAAGAAACGTGACCTTGGGGGGCACGGTCAACGACCGTTCGATCGAAGGTGGACGCGTCGCGCTGCGCTGGACGCCGTCGGACTCCGTGGACGTCAATTTCTCGTTCGACTATGTAAAGGATGATGCCAACGGAATCGTCCCATCTGATGTCTCCGGCCGTGCCCGGCCGACGACGGGAGACCTCTTTGTCGTTACCAGCGGCGTGAAGAGCTACAACTATACGACCAGCAAGGGTGGGATGTTGCGTGTGGACTGGGATGGGGCCGCGTTCGACCTGTCATCCATCAGTTCGTATCGTGAACTCGACCAGGACTACGTTCTCGATCTCTCGGATCAGCCAGTCCCCATCTACGTGATCGACAACATCGGTGAACATGACCAGCTGACACAGGAGTTCCAGTTCCGGGGCGAGGCTTCGCTTGGCAGTGTCGGCGTTGACTGGATCTCAGGCGTGTTCTTCATGAAGGAGTGGAATTCCACGATCATTGGCGACACTTTCAACTTTCAGCTGGCGAACGGGACCCGGATTCCGACCGGTCGGCAGGTCAAGACCGTCGACAACGATGTCGAGTCGCTCGCGGCGTATGGCCAGGCAACGTTCGGCTTGACCGACCGCCTGTCCTTGACCGCTGGGTTGCGGTGGACAAAGGACGACAAGGACGTCGAAGTGGTGCAGCGAAACGGCGCAGGGACTATCACCTATACGACGCAGACGCTGGTTGCCCTCGGCATCCCCATCAAGCAGACGTTCGAGGAGGTCACCCCGAAACTGGGGGTCGAATTCAAGTGGTCGGATGACGTGCTGCTGTATGGCTCGTTCACCCAGGGATTCAAGTCCGGGGGGTGGAACTCGCGTGTGACTTCCGCGGCGCAGTTCTATGCAATCGCTCCGGAATTCGTCAATGCCTACGAATTAGGCGCGAAGACCGAGTGGCTGGACAGTCGCCTGAGGCTGAATGCCGCGGCGTTCTATTCAGACATCAGCGATCTGGTGATAGGTGCGATCAGCACCGTGCCCGGCGGCGCCTTCGAGACCCTGTCGGTCGACGCCGACATCTACGGCTTCGAGGCTGAGTTCTCGGCAGCGGCCACGGATCGGCTTGACGTATTCGCCAGCCTCGGCCTCATGGATGGCGACTATAAGAATCTCGGAACCGATCCGCAGGGCTTCCGCGGCCGGACCCTGCCACGCCTGCCGGACATGACACTGAGAGTCGGCGGGGAATACACGATTCCGCTGAGCAGTGGGGCGAGCCTGGGTCTTGGGGCCGACTACTCCTATACGTCGAACTTCTTCACGAGTTCTTCGCCGGCACCCATTACAGAGACTGGCGTGGTCGAACTGGTGAATGGCTATGTCCGCTTCGAGGCAGCGGGTGGGAAGTGGTGGCTTCAGGGTGGATGTCGCAATTGTACGGACGAGCGCTGGTTCCACTCGATGCTCAACTTCCCAGCCCTCGGGGGCGGCTATGGCTTCGCTGCCGCCTATCCGTCGGACCCCCGCACCTGGCGTGTGACTGTGGGTGTGCGGATGTAACTACCTGGCCCTGGAGGCGGGTGGGCTCGTTGCCGTCCGGCGCGAGCCCGCCCCCCGAGTCTTGCGTCCCTCTGCGTTCGCGGCTTCCCGGATCGGCCTGGTGAATGACGCGGATTCCTCCGTTGCAGGCGTACTTGCTATATTGCGGCAAGTCGTTGCAGCCGCAATGTGCGCGGAGGATTGGCGATGCCCATGGAACAGACGAATCTCACGGCGAAGCAGATCTATGAAGTGGTGCGGGCCAACCCGGTCCGGGCACGCTTCGGGTTCGGCCAGCGCGCCGCGCTGATCAACATCGACGTGCAGAAGGCCTACACGCGCACGGACCTCTACAAGACCGCCTACGAGAACGACCCGCGCCAGATCGAGCACATCAACGCGCTGGCGGCGCTGTTCCGGGCGCGTGGGCTGCCGGTGGTCTGGACCCACGTCGCCTACATGGAATCGGGCGAGGACGCCGGCATCTGGGGCACGCGCACCAACACGCCCGACTCGCTGCAGAACATCAAGTTCGGTTCCGACCGCGCGGCCTTCGACGAGCGCTGCGAGATCGACCGGGTCCGCGACGTCATCTACTGCAAGAAGATGCCGTCGCCCTTCCACGAGACGCAGCTGCAGTCGCTGCTGATCTGGCACCGCATCGACACCATTGTGATCACCGGCGGGTCGACGTCCGGCTGCGTGCGCGCGGCGGCGGTCGACGGCCTCAGCCGCGGCTATCGCTGCATCGTTCCCGAGGAGTGCGTGGCCGACAAGCACGAGAGTTACCACTACGCGAACCTCACGGACCTCATGCTGAAGTACGCCGACGTGGTGTCGGTAGCCGACGTGCACGCGGCCGTGTCGGCGATGGGAACCACGGGGGCGACGCCATGAAGCGCGATCCCGGGCTCTACGATTTCTGGCCATACCGCGATCGCCCGCGCATCGTCTGGCCCAACGGCGCGCGCGTCGCATTCTGGGTCGCGCCGAACATCGAGTACTACGAGCTCAATCCGCCGGCGAACCCGGTCCGCCAGGCCTGGGCTCGCCCGTTCCCGGACGTGCAGACCTATTCCCACCGCGACTACGGCAACCGGGTCGGCCACTACCGCATGATGGAGGCGATGGACCGCTGCGGCGTGCGTGGTTCCGTCTCGCTGTCAGTGGCCATGTGCCAGCACCACCCCGAGCTGATCCGCGACGGCGTGGACAGGAACTGGGAGTTCTTCTCCCACGGCATCTACAACACCCGCTACTCCTACGGCATGGACGAGGCGCAGGAGCGCGCGATCATCGAGGACTCGATCCGCACGGTCCAGGACGCCACGGGGCAGCGTATTTCCGGCTGGCTGGCGCCGGCGCTCACGCACACCGAGCGCACGATGGACCTGCTGGCCGAATACGGCATCCTCTACACCTGCGACCTGTTCCAGGACGACCAGCCGCAGCCCGTCAAGGTGGCGAAGGGCAGGCTGATCAGCATGCCGTACTCGCTCGAGATCAACGACGTCATCGCCTACAACAGCTACCTGGCGACGCCGCGCGCCTACGCCGACATGATCCGGCGGCAGTTCGACACGCTCTACGCGGAAGGCGAGGCGTCCGGCACGGTCATGTGCATACCGCTGCACGCCTACCTGGTCGGGCACGCGCACCGCGTGGGGCCGTTCGAGGAGGTGCTGCGCTACATCACCTCGCACGAGGGCGTGTGGGTCACGACCGCCCGCGAGATCGCCGAGTACTACAACGCGAACTACTACGACATCATGCAGGCCGACATCGCGCGTCGGGCCGGGAGTGCGTCATGACGCTGCCCAGCGACTATCTCGAGTACCCGCGCCGTCGTTACGACATGGACAACGACTGGTACCGCTGGCGGCCGCACTTCGCGATCCCGGCGCAGCCCTGGCCCAACGGCGCGCGCGTCGCGCTGTGGCTCAGCACCAGCCTGGAGTTCTTCCCGCTGAACCCGACCGGCAAGCC
>JADZCS010000116.1 GCA_020851435.1 Gammaproteobacteria bacterium
GTGCGCTGCTTCCAGATGCGGTTGTCGGTCAGCAGCGTCTCGTAGTCGTCGACGCACTTCGGGAAGCGGTTCGTGAAGTCCTCGATGAAGTCGAGCATCGTGCCGGAGCGACGCTCGTTGAGGCGCGCGATGTCGCGCGCGCTGCGGAACTTCGATTCCCTGTACTGCGGCATCGAGTCCGGCAGGTCGCGGTACACGCCGCCCGGGCGGTAGTAGGTCGCGTGCATGCGCGTGCCCGAGACTGCCTCGTAGCAGTCCATGAGGTCTTCGCGCTCGCGGAAGGCGTACAGGAACACCGTCATGGCGCCGATGTCGAGGCCGTGCGCGCCCAGCCACATGAGGTGGTTCAGGATGCGCGTGATCTCGTCGAACATCACGCGGATGTACTGCGCCCGCTCTGGAACCTCGAGGCCGACGAGCTTCTCGATCGCGCCCACGTAGGCGTGCTCGTTGCACATCATCGACACGTAGTCGAGCCGGTCCATGTAGCCGATGGACTGGTTGAACGGCTTGCTCTCGGCGAGTTTCTCGGTGCCGCGATGGAGCAGGCCCACGTGCGGGTCGGCCTTCTGGATGATCTCGCCGTCCATCTCCAGCACGAGGCGCAGCACGCCGTGCGCAGCCGGGTGCTGGGGACCGAAGTTCAGCGTGAAATTCTGGATCTCAGCCATTGCGGGCCGGCTCCTTGACCGCCTGTTCGTAGCGATGATCGTGGCGGATCACCTTCGGCACGACGATGCGCGGCTCGATGCTGACCGGCTCGTAGACCACCCGCCCCTTCTCTGGGTCGTAGCGGACCTCGACGTTGCCCGACAGCGGGAAGTCCTTGCGGAACGGGTGCCCGACAAAGCCATAGTCGGTGAGGATGCGACGCAGGTCCGGGTGGCCCCGGAACAGGATGCCGTACAGGTCGAAGGCCTCGCGCTCGAACCAGTTCGCCGCGGGCCAGATGTCGACCACGGAGTCGGCCATCGGCGGCTCGCCCTCGCTGCAGTAAGCGCGGACGCGCACGCGCCAGTTGTGCGTGACCGAGAGCAGGTGGATGACGACCGCGAAGCGCCGCGCGGGCGCCGCCTCCCGCTCGCCGTGCATGCGCTCGACGCCGCGGCTGAAACCGCTGCCCGTGGCCGACTGGGTCTTCCACTCGGCGCGCCCGTGGTCGAGGTAGTCGATGCCGCACAGGTCGATGAGCTGCTCGAAGCGCAGCGAGGCGTCGTCGCGCAAGGCCGTGCAGACCTCGAGCAGCTTGTCGGCCGCGACCTCGAGCGTGAGTTCGCCAAAGGACGACTGGATGCGGCTCACGCGATCGCCCAGGCGGGCTTCGACGGCTGCAGCGAGTGTGTCGATCTTTTTCATGGCTCAGCGCGCGATCGTCTGCGTGCGACGGATCTTGTTCTGCAACTGGATGATGCCGTAGATGAGCGCCTCGGCCGTCGGCGGGCAGCCGGGCACGTAGACGTCGACCGGCACGATCCGGTCGCAGCCGCGGACCACCGCGTAGGAATAGTGGTAGTAGCCCCCGCCGTTGGCGCAGGAACCCATGGAGATCACCCAGCGCGGCTCGGGCATCTGGTCGTAGACCTTGCGCAGCGCCGGCGCCATCTTGTTGACCAGGGTGCCGGCCACGATCATGACGTCGGACTGGCGCGGGCTGGGGCGGAACACGACGCCGAAGCGGTCGAGGTCATAGCGCGCGGCGCCGGCGTGCATCATCTCCACGGCGCAGCAGGCGAGCCCGAAGGTCATCGGCCACAAGGAGCCGGTGCGGGCCCAGTTCATGAGCCCGTCGGCGGATGTGGTGAAGAAGCCGCGGCCTTCCGCAGCGGGCGGCGCGGTCAGTCCCATTCCAGCGCCCCCTTGTTCCATTCGTAGATGAACCCGACCACCAGCACGCCGAGGAACACGCCCATCGACACCAGGCCAAAGGTACCGATCGCGTCGAGCGACACGGCCCAGGGGAAGAGGAAGGCGATTTCCAGGTCGAAGATGATGAACAGGATCGCGACGAGGTAGTAGCGCACGTCGAACTTCATGCGCGTGTCCTCGAAGGCCTCGAAGCCGCACTCGTAGGGCGAGAGCTTCTCGGCGTTGGGACGACGCGGCCCGAGTATGAATCCCAGCGCCAGCAACAAGCCGGCGAAGCCCGTGGCGACGACTAGAAAGATGAGTATCGGCAGGTAATTTTCGAGCATGCAGCGTGCCGGCGGAAGGCCGATATGGCCCCGCGTGACCGGCCGGCATTTTAACTGCCAGTCACCCCGCGCGTAAGCCTCGTTGGCCACAATTTTCGCCCCGACTGCATCAAGCGCGTATGTGTTGCGCGAATCGCAAAAAAACAAAGGCCCGGCAGAGCCGGGCCTTCATTTACTGGTGCGGATAGTCGGAGTCGAACCGACACGGGTTGCCCCACTAGCCCCTCAAACTAGCGCGTCTACCAGTTCCGCCATATCCGCGGGAAACCTGAAAGCGAGGGTCGAATCGAGAAAGCTTCAAATCGACGTATGGCTGCTCGTATGCCTCGCCTTACTGCTGGGCCGGCGCAGGTGCAGGCACAGGCGCAGTTTCCGGTGCAGGCGCAGTTGCGGGAGCAACCGGCGCCGGCTCGGGCGTTGCAGCCGGCACGCCCTGATCGAGCGGGACCTGTTCGACGATGCTGCGCGGCGCGTCGCTGGGCCTTCCAGCCAGGTACGCGAGCGAAAGGCTCGTCACGAAGAACAACGTTGCCACCACCGCAGTGGACTTGGACAGGAACGTCGCCGACCCGCGCGCACCGAAAACCGTACCGGAGGCGCCGGAACCGAAGCCGGCACCCGCGTCAGCGCCCTTGCCGCGCTGCAGCAGCACCAGCGCGACAATCGCGATGCACAGGAAAACGTGAATGCCGTTGAGCAGGTTATGCAGCATGGTGGTCCGAATCCGTCGCGGCGCGGACTAGCCCGCGACCGCCTGGCAAATGCGCCGGAACTCTTCGCCCTTGAGCGAGGCTCCGCCGATCAGGCCCCCGTCAACGTCCGCCTGGGCGAAGATCTCAGCGGCATTGGCCGCCTTGACGCTCCCACCGTAAAGGACGCGCAGGGAAGCCGCCAGTATAGCATCTTTTGCCGCAATGCGACTGCGTACGAACGCGTGAACCGCCTGGGCCTGTTCCGCCGACGCGTTCTTGCCGGTGCCGATCGCCCAGACCGGCTCATACGCCACGACGGCCTGGCTGAAGGCCGCGACCCCCGCCAGCGCCAGCACAGCCTCGAGTTGCCTGCCGACCACGTCCTCGGTGGCCCCGCGTTCGCGCTCGGCCAGCGTTTCGCCGACGCACAGGATGGGGACCAGCCCCTCCCGCTGCACGGCGACGAACTTGCGCGCGACCGCCTGGTCGTCCTCCTGGTACAGGTGGCGACGCTCGGAGTGCCCGACGATGACGTAGCGGCAGCCGACGTCGCGCAGCATGGCTGCTGAGACTTCCCCGGTGTAGGCGCCCTGCGCCTCGGCGCAGACGTCCTGAGCGCCGAGCACGATGGAACTGTCCCGGATCTGGCGGGACACTTCCCACAGGTAGACGAACGGCGGGCAGACGACGACTTCCGGGCCCACGCCCTCGTCACCGCGGAGCAGTTCCTCGATCAGGCGCGTGTTCTCTGCACGGGAGCCGTGCATCTTCCAATTGCCTGCGACTAAGGGTCGACGCATCGTCGCTACTCCTGCAGGCCCGTGACCGGGTGGTGGAAAGGGGCGCAAGAATACGGGTGTGTTCCCGCCAAATCAATGGGATCAGCCGGCACCCGGGGCGTTGACACGAACGACCTCCGCCAGCTTGCGCGCCAGCGCGTCGACCTGCGTGTCGTCCTCGCCCTCGACCATCACGCGGATCACCGGCTCCGTGCCCGACGGGCGCAGCACGACGCGTCCGCGCGAGCCGAGCGTCTGCTCGGCAGCCCTGACCGCCTGCTGGACCGGGTCGCTGGCGTTGACGTCGTAACGCTGCGTGACCCGCACGTTCACGAGCTTCTGCGGATACTTCGACATTCCCGCGGCGAGCTCGGCCAGGGACTTGCCGGTCTGCTTCATGATCGCGAGCACCTGCAGGCCGGCCACCAGGCCGTCGCCGGTCGTGGTCTTGTCCAGGCACAGCAGGTGTCCGGAGGTCTCGCCGCCAAGCGTGCCGCCCTCCTCCCTGAGCATCTGCAGCACGTAGCGGTCGCCCACCGCCGCGCGGCGGAACGGGATGCCCAGGTCGGCCAGCGCGAGTTCCAGGCCCAGGTTGCTCATCAGCGTCCCGACCACCGGGCCCTGCAGCTCGCCCGCCTCGTGCCGGGCGCGGGCGACGATGTACATGAGCTGGTCGCCGTCGACGGTGCGCCCGAGGTGATCGACCATCACCAGCCGATCGCCGTCGCCGTCGAGCGCGATGCCTGCCTGCGCACGCACGCCGGCCACGGTGAGCTGGAGGAGCTGCGGGGCGGTCGAACCGCAACCGTCGTTGATGTTGCGGCCGTTCGGCGAACAGCCGATCGGCACGATCTCGGCACCGAGATCCGCGAGCACGCGCGGCGCCACCTTGTAGCCGGCGCCGTTGGCGCAGTCGATCACGACCTTGAACCCGGAGAGGTCCATGCCGGCAGGCATCGTCGATGCGCAGAACTGCTGGTAGATGTCGCGTTGCTTGTCGACGCGCAGGGCCTTGCCCAGCGCCCTCGACTCGCGCGTCAGCGCGGGCTGGTCGAGGTGGGACTCGATCTGCTCCTCGAGCTCGTCGGCGAGCTTGCCGCCCAGGCGGTCGAAGAACTTGATGCCGTTGTCCTCGTAGCCGTTGTGCGAGGCGCTGATGACCGCACCGAAATCGCACTTGAGCTTCTGCACCAGGTAGGCGATGCCCGGCGTCGGCAGCGGGCCGACCAGCATCACGTTCACGCCGGCGGCGACGAAGCCAGCCTCGAGGGCGGCCTCGAACATGTAACCCGACAGGCGGGTGTCCTTGCCCACGAGCACCGTGCCGCCAGCCGGCGCCAGCACGCGCGCGGCGGCGCCGGCGAGGCGCAGCGCGAACTCGACCGTCATCGGGTCTTCGCCCACGCGTCCGCGAACGCCGTCGGTACCGAAATACTTGCGAGCCATGCTTACCTTCCCTGCCGCGCTGCCAGTGCGGCGGCAATTTTGACGGCGTCCACGGTGGCGGCCACGTCGTGTGCGCGGATGATACGGGCCCCGCCCAGCGCGGCCAGCGTGGCCAGGGCCACGCTGCCGGCCAGTCGTTCGCCAACCGGCCGGCCAGTGACCTGGCCGATCATGCTCTTTCGCGACAGGCCCGCCATCACAGGGAAACCGAGGGCGGCCAGGCGGTCGAGACCGGCGAGCAGGTCGAGATTGTGCTCCAGGAGCTTGCCGAAACCGAATCCGGGATCCAGCACGACGCGCTCGTGGGCGATTCCCGCGGCCACGCAGGCCGCCGCGCGATCCTGCAGGTAGGCGACCACCTCCGCCACCACGTCGTGGTAGTCCGGCGCCGCCTGCATGCTGCGGGGCTCGCCCTGCATGTGCATCAGGCAGACCGCGGCGCCGCTGCCGGCCACCGCCTCGAGGGCGCCAGCGGCACCCAGCGCGGCAATGTCGTTGACGAGGGTGGCGCCAGCCGCGATTGCGGCGCGCATGACCTCGGGCTTGCGGGTGTCGATCGACACCGGCACGGTCAGGCGCCCGGCCAGGGCCTCGACCAGCGGGATCACGCGCCGGAGTTCCTCGTCGACGGGCACCGTGGCGGCACCCGGCCGGGTGGACTCGCCGCCGACGTCGATGAATGCGGCGCCCTCCTCCACCATCTCGACCGCCCGGTCGATGGCGCGCACTGGATCGAACCAGTGGCCGCCATCCGAGAAGGAGTCAGGCGTGACGTTGAGGACGCCCATGACCACGGGCGTCGAGAGGTCCACGGCAAACGGGCCGCAGGTCAGGCGCATGCGGCGCGCCTCGTTCAGTGCTGGCCCGCGGGATCGCCGATGGCGGGCTCGGGCGTCGCCTTGGGGGTCGTACCGCCGGAAGAAGGCGTGTTGCTGTCTTCCCATCCCGCCGGCGGCCGCGGCGCGCGACCGGCCATGATGTCCTTCAGCTGGTCGTCGCCGATGGTCTCGTAGCGGATCAGGGCGTCGGCCATCGCGTGCAGCTCGGTCAGGTGCGTCGCCAGGATGTCCTTCGCACGCCGGAAGTTGCTGTCGATGAGGTGACGGATCTCCTCGTCGATCACGTGCGCGGTGACGTCGGACACCTGCTTGTGCTGGGTCACCGACCGGCCCAGGAACACCTCGCCGGCCTCCTCGGTGTAGGTCAGGGGGCCGAGGCGCTCGGACAGGCCCCAGCGCGTGACCATGTTGCGTGCGATCTCGGTGGCACGCTCGATGTCGTTGGAGGCGCCCGTGGTGACGGCCTCGACGCCGAACACGAGTTCCTCGGCGACGCGCCCGCCGAACAGGGTCGCGATGCGGCTCTCGAGCCGGCGCTTGGAGGTGCTGTAGCGGTCGCCTTCCGGCAGGAACATGGTGACGCCCAGCGCCATGCCGCGCGGGATGATGGTGACCTTGTAGACCGGGTCGCTCTCCGGCACCGACAGGCCCACGATCGCGTGGCCGGCCTCGTGGTACGCCGTGAGCTTCTTTTCTTCCTCGGACATGACCATCGAGCGGCGCTCGGCGCCCATCATGATCTTGTCCTTGGCGCGGTCGAACTCGTCCATGGTCACGGTGCGCTTGTTGGCGCGCGCCGCGAACAGCGCGGCCTCGTTGACCAGGTTCATGAGGTCGGCGCCCGAGAAGCCCGGCGTGCCGCGCGCGATGATGCTCGGGTTGACGTCGTCGGCGATCGGCACCTTGCGCATGTGGACCTTGAGGATGTGCTCGCGGCCGCTCACGTCGGGCAACGGGACCACGACCTGGCGGTCGAAGCGGCCCGGCCGCAGCAGCGCCGGGTCGAGCACGTCCGGACGGTTGGTGGCGGCGATGACGATGATGCCTTCGTTGCCCTCGAAGCCGTCCATCTCGACCAGCAGCTGGTTGAGGGTCTGCTCGAGCTCGTCGTGGCCGCCGCCCCGGCCTGCGCCGCGATGCCGGCCGACCGCGTCGATCTCGGCGAGGAAGATGATGCAGGGCGCGTGCTTCTTGGCCTGCTCGAACATGTCGCGCACGCGCGAGGCGCCGACGCCCACGAACATCTCGACGAA
>JADZCS010000117.1 GCA_020851435.1 Gammaproteobacteria bacterium
CCAAGGCCGAACACGGCGCCGCGGCCCAGCTGGATTTCGATCGCGCCCTGACCGGCCGCGGCCTGCGCGACGCTGAGGCGATGGCCGGGCGCACGCTCGCCACGATTGCCGCGCCCACCCTGATCATCACGAGTCCCGCGGCGCGCGCGCTCGCCACCGCCCGGGTCTTCGCCGATGCCTGCAACTACGCGCCCGAACGAATGGTCTACGACGGCCGCATCTACGAAGCCCCGGCGTCACGCCTGCTGGAAGTGCTTCTGGCGCACGGTGGCCGGGCAGCCCACGTGATGATGTTCGGCCACAACCCCGGCATCTCGGAATTCGCCGCCCGCCTCACGGATGAAGGCGCGCTGCGGGACCAGCCCACCTGCGCCGTAATGTCGCTCGAGGCCCCCGTGGCCGACTGGACCGCCCTGGCCTGGGGCAGCGCCCGCCTGAGCCACCACGACTGGCCCGGCCGCTGACGTACTGGTGCAGGTGCCAGGCACTGATGCAGAAATGCACCAGTGCCTGGCACCTGCACCAGCACCGGTCAGCCGGCGTCGAGTGACAGCAGCGAGGTGTTGCCGCCTGCGGCCGTGGTGTTGGTCGTGACCACCTGCTCGGTCGCGAAGCGGTGCAGGTAGTGGGGACCGCCGGCCTTGGGACCGGTGCCTGACAAACCGCAGCCGCCGAAGGGCTGTACGCCCACCACTGCGCCGATCATGTTGCGATTCACGTAGACGTTGCCTACGCGCACCGTAGCCGCGACCTGCCTGGCCACGGCGTCGATGCGCGTGTGCAGGCCCAGGGTCAGTCCGAAGCCCGTGGCGTTGATCGCGTCGAGCACCTGCGCCAGCTGCCCGGACTTCCAGCGAACGACGTGCACGATCGGGCCGAACACCTCGCGCGTGAGCTGCCCGAGGCTCTCGATCTCGACCGCCAGCGGCGCAACGAAGGTGCCGCGCTCGCAGGCGGGATCTATCTTCATGCGATGGTGCCAGCGCGAAGTCGCGACGACCTGCGTGGCGTGCGCCTCGAGCATGGCCTTCGCATCCTCGTCGATCACGGGACCGACGTCGGTCTCCAGCGATGCCGGGTCGCCGACCTTGAGCAGGTCCATGGCGCCCGCGAGCAGCTGGAGCACGCGCGGCGCGATCTCGTCCTGCACGAACAGCACCCGCAGCGCCGAGCAGCGCTGGCCCGCGCTGTTGTAGCCCGAGTACAGCACGTCGTTGACGACCTGCTCGGGCAGCGCCGAGGAATCGACGATCATCGCGTTCTGCCCGCCGGTCTCGCCGATGAGCACGGCCAGGCCACCGGGCCGCGCGGCCAGCGACTGGTTGATCAGGCGCACGGTCTCGTTCGAGCCCGTGAACGCCACGCCGGCCAGGCGCGAATCGGAGGTCATGCGCCCTCCCACGACCGCGCCGTCGCCCGGCAGGAAGTGCAGCACGTTGGCTGGCACGCCGGCCTCGAGCAGCAGCTGCACGGCGCGCGCCGCCACCAGCGGCGTCTGCTCGGCGGGCTTGGCCAGCACCGCGTTGCCGGCCGCGAGCGCCGCGCACACCTGGCCCGTGAAGATCGCCAGCGGGAAGTTCCAGGGGCTGATGCAGGCGAACACGCCGCGGCCACGCAGGCGCAGCACGTTGGTCTCGCCGGTCGGGCCCGGCAGGGCCTGTTCGCAGCCGAATTCGCCGCGCAGCTGCGCCGCGTAGTAGCGCAGGAAGTCGACCGCCTCGCGCAGCTCGGCGATGCTGTCCGGGATGCTCTTGCCGGCCTCGCGCACGCACATCGCGATCAGCTCGCCGCCATTGGCCTCGAAGAGCGCGGCGGTCCGATCGAGGATCGCGGCGCGATCGGCGGGCGGACGACGGTCCCACTCCGGCTGCGCGGCGACCGCCAGCGACAGCGCCTCGTCGACCAGCGCCGCATCGGCCTCGGCGACGCGCCCCACCTCGACCGAACGGTCGGCGGGGTTGGTGAGCACGCGTTCGGCCCCCGCACGCGTGCGCCCGCCGACGACCGGCGCCGCGCGCCAGGACGTCGCGCTGGCCTTGTTTGCAGCGGCCGCCAGCGCCATCTGCACCGTGCCGTCGGCCAGGTTGTAACCGGCAGAGTTCACGCGCTCGGCGCCGAACAGCTGCGCTGGCAGCGGGATGCGCGGATGCGGGATCGAGGCCAGCGCTTCCACTTCCGCGACCGGGTCCGCCACCACTGCTTCCGCCGGCAGGCTGTCGTCGACGATGCGGTTGACGAACGAGGTGTTCGAGCCGTTCTCCAGCAGCCGCCGAACCAGGTAGGGCAACAGGTCCTCGTGCGAGCCGACCGGCGCGTAGACGCGGCAAGGCAGGTTGAACTTCGTCTCGTCGACGATCTCCGCATAGAGCTCGTCGCCCATGCCGTGCAGGCGCTGGAACTCGAAGTCACGACCGGCCGTGCGGGCCATCTGCATGATGCTCGCCGCCGTGTGGGCGTTGTGGGTCGCGAACTGCGGGTAGACGCGCCGCGTGCCCGCGAAGATCAGCCTCGCGCAGGCGAGGTAGGCGACGTCGCTGTTCTGCTTGCGCGTGAACACCGGGTAGCCGGACAGGCCACGCTCCTGCGCGCGCTTGATCTCCGCGTCCCAGTAGGCGCCCTTCACCAGGCGCACGTTGATCGTGTGGCCCGTCTCGTCCGCGCGCCGCTGGATCCAGCGGATCACGTCCAGCGCGCGCTTCTGGTAGGCCTGCACCGCCAGGCCAAGCCCCGCCCAGCCCTCCAGCGCCGGCAGCGCGAGCAGGCGGTCGAACAGTTCCAGCGACAGTTCCAGCCGGTCGGCTTCCTCGGCGTCGAGCGTGAACGCCATTCCCGCAGTGCGCGCCTCGACGGCCAGCGCCTCGATGCGCGGCAGCAGCACCTCGAGGACTTCGTCGCGATGGGCGTAGTCGTAGCGCGGGAAGAGCGCGGACAGCTTGATGGAGACGCTCGGCCAGGCCTCGGGCGGCGCGCCCGGCGTCACGGCCTGGCCGGCCTCGCGGATGGCCACGGAATAGGCCTCGAAGTAGCGCAGCGCGTCCTGCGCGGTCAGCGCGGCTTCGCCGAGCATGTCGAAGGTGTAGCGGTAGCGCGCGCCGGCGCCTTCGTTGGCCCTGCGCAGCGCCTCGCCGATGTTGCGGCCCATCACGAACTGGTGGCCCATGATGCGCATAGCCTGGCGAAACGCGCCACGGACCATGGGTTCGCCGATCCGCGATACCAGTCGCTTGAGGAAACCGGACGGGTCGCGGGCCTCGGACTCGTCGGGCCGCACGATCTTGCCCGTCAGCATCAGGCCCCAGGTCGAGGCATTCACGAACAGCGAGTCCGCCTCGCCCAGGTGGTCGCCCCACTTGCCGGAGGCGATCTTGTCGGCGATCAGCCGGTCCGCGGTGTCCGCGTCCGGGATGCGCAGCAGCGCCTCGGCCAGGCACATCAGGATCACGCCCTCGCGCGAACCCAGGTCGTACTGCTGCAGGAAGGCCTCGATGCCGGCCTTGCCGGCGCGGTTGCGGCGCACCTGCTCGACCAGCCGCACGGCCAGCTCGCGCACCTCGGCGGCATCCGCAGCCGGCAGGCGCGCCACCTCCAGGTATTCACGGACCACCTTCGTCTCGTCGGCCAGGTACAGGCGGTTGATCGCCTGCCCGATGGCGCCCACGGCCGGATCGTCCATGAATCGGCTGTTCATCGTCCTTCTCCCTCGAATGGCTGACCTGCGGATTATTCCCAAGTTCCAGCAGACGATTGCGCTTCAATAGCGCCTACGCACAGCAGATATGCTAATAATTGCGGGGCACGGAAGGTGAAACGATGGGATCAATCGATGGAACAGCAGTTAGATCGACTTGACCGGCGCCTGCTCGACCTGCTGCAGCGGGATGGCCGCCTGGCCGTCGCCGAACTCGCCCGGCGCATCCACCTGAGCCCCACCCCCTGCCTGGAGCGCGTGCGGCGGCTCGAGCGGCTCGGCTACATCACGGGTTATGCGGCTCACCTCAACCCCGAACCGCTCGGCCTGCGGCTGCTGGCCTTCGTCCAGGTGCAACTGGACCGCACCACGCCCGATGTCTTCGACGTCTTCAAGCGCGTCATGATCGGGCTCGACGAAGTGCTCGAGTGCCACATGGTCGCCGGCGGCTTCGACTACCTGGTCAAGTTGCGCGTGCCCGACATGG
>JADZCS010000118.1 GCA_020851435.1 Gammaproteobacteria bacterium
CCGCCGGCGCCGTGACCTGGGGCGCCATGGGCAAGTGGTACGGGTTCCCGCGCACGCCCTTCGACGTCAGCTTCATCCCGCGCCGCGACCTCGCAGCGATCGCCGCCGCCGTCACCACGCGTACGGCTGCCGTGATCATCGAGCCCGTGCAGGGCGTGGGCGGCGCGTTCGACATGGGCCGCGAGTACCTCGCTGCGCTGCGCGCGCGCTGCGACGAAACGGGCGCACAACTGATATTCGACGAAGTGCAGTGTGGCGTGGGCCGGACCGGTTACCCGTTCGCCGCGAACCTGTACGGCGTCGTGCCGGACATGATCACGACCGCCAAGGCGCTGGGCGCCGGGTTCCCGGTGGGCGCGCTGTTGATGACGCCTGCCGTGGCGGCCACCCTCAGGATCGACGCGCTGGGCTCGACCTTCGGCGGCGGGCCACTCGCCTGCGCCGCCGTCGAGGCGGTGGTCGACACCCTGCGCGACGAGAACCTGCTCGCCAACGTGCGCGAGGTCTCCGGATTCATCCGCGAGACTTGCCGCGTCGGCCCCGTGACCGGATTCCAGGGCGAGGGCTTCCTGCTGGGCCTGCGCACGTCGCGGCCCGCGAAGGACATCCAGAAGGAACTGCTCGCCGCCGACATCCTCGCCGGTACCAGCGGCGACCCGAACATCCTGCGGCTGCTCCCGCCGTACACGCTGGCCCGCAGCCACGTGGAACTGCTGCGCGCCGCACTCGCGAGGCTGCCGTCATGAGCACCCGGCCCGATGGCTTCTACGATCTGGCCGACTTCACGCGCGACGAGGTCAGGGACCTGCTCGCGCTCGCACAGCGACTCCAGGACCATCCGGAACCACGCGCGTTGACTGGCCGCATCCTGGGCCTGCTGTTCATGAACCCGTCGCTGCGCACCCTGGCCTCGTTCCAGGCAGGCATGGCCAGGCTCGGCGGCAGCTCGTTCGTGATCACGCCGGGCCAGGGCACCTGGCAGTTCGAGACCCGCATGGGCGCGGTGATGAACGGCTCGGCCGCCGAGCACGTCCGCGAAGGCATCCCGGTGCTGGCTTCCTACTGCGACGCCCTCGCCATCCGCGCGTTCGCCGACGGCAAGGACCTGGCCAGCGACCTCGCCGAGACGAACTTCAACGGCATGGCCGCGCTGTCGCCGAAGCCGGTCATCAACCTGGAATCCGCCGCCAACCACCCCTGCCAGGCCCTCGCCGACTGGAAGACGCTCGACGACCAGGCGATCCCGGCCACCGGCAAGTTCGTGCTGTCCTGGGTCAACCACCCGCGGGCCCTGCCGCTCGCCGTGCCGGCCGCGACCGTCCACATGGCCGCGCTGCGCGGCATGGAAGTCGTCGTGCTTCGCCCCGAGGGCTACGCGCTGCCATCCGCAATCATGGACAAGGCGCGCGCCGCCGCCTCGGCCTCGGGCGGGTCGGTCACCGAGACCGACGACGCCGACGCCGCGCTGACCGGCGCCCACGTCGTCTACGCCAAGGAATGGGGCTGCACCTCTCACTACGGGGACGCTGCCGCCGACCTCGCGCTGCGCAGCGAGCTGTCGCACTGGCAGGTTCGCGAAGCCACCTTCGGCAAGGCGCGCACCGACGCCCGTTTCATGCACTGCCTGCCGGTGCGGCGCAACGTCGCCGTCGCCGACGAAGTCCTCGATGGCCCGCGCAGCCTCGTGCTTGCCGAGGCCCACAACCGAATGGTCGTGCAGATGGCGGTGTTGCACCGCCTGCTCGCCGGCCGCCAGGCCTGACCCCACCGCAGATCGCGACCCAGGAGACCACCGCCGATGCCGATCCACCGCCATGACCAGTCCGCCGCCGTCCGCGCACTGCGCAACGCCGCCCCGTACATGCGCCTGTACAAGGGCAAGGTGTTCGTCATCAAGGCGGGCGGCGCCGTGTTCGGCGACGTCGCGTCCACGACGGCGCTCATCGAGCAGATCGCGATCCTGCACCACCTCGGCATCAAGGTCGTGCTGGTGCACGGCGGCGGCCCGCAGCTGGACCAGATGCAGCGCTCGCTGGGCATCGAGCCGCGCATGGTGAAGGGCCGGCGCGTCACGGACGAGAAGTCCATCGACGTCACGACGATGGTGCTCAACGGCCTCATCAACACGCGCATCCTGGCGCTGTGCCGGCAGTTCGACATCAAGGCCGTCGGCCTGTCCGGCGTCGACGCCGGGCTCGTGCGCGCGCAGCGCCGCCCGCCCGTGACGGTGGACGGCGAGGTCGTCGACTACGGCTTCGTCGGCGACGTGACCTCGATCGACGGCGACGTGCTGCGCAAGCAGCTGGACGCCGGCCTGATGCCGGTCGTCAGCCCGCTGTCCTCGGACGACGCAGGCTGCGTCCTGAACATCAACGCCGACACCGTCGCGGCGGAAATCGGTGCGGCGCTCGGTGCCGAGAAGCTGATCCTCTGCACCGGCGCCCCGGGAATCCTCGAGAACCTGGAGGATCCGTCGACGCTGGTCTCGTATACAGACCTCGAGGGCCTCGAGCGCCTGCAGAAGGCCGGCAGCCTCGCCGACGGCATGCTGCCCAAGGCGACGGCGATCGAGACGGCCCTCAGGGGCGGCGTGAGGCGCGTGCACGTGATCTCGTACAAGGTCGCCGACAGCGTGCTGGCCGAGGTGTTCACCAACGAGGGCACGGGCACGCTGATCGTCGCCGACATCGACGCGCTGACGCCGGCCGAGCAGAATCCGCCCGGAGCCTCCGCATGACGCGACTGTGGGACAAGGGCGCGCCGCTCGACCGACGCGTGCTCGAGTTCACCGCCGGCGAGGACTTCGCGCTCGACGACCGGCTGGTGCCCTACGACATCGCGGGATCGGTTGCGCACGCGCGGATGCTGCACGCCACGGGCCTGCTGTCGGACGACGACCTCAAGTCGATCCTGGAGGCCTTCGACGAGATCGCCGCCGCGCACGCGCGGGGCGACTGGCACGTCACCCTCGACGACGAGGACGGCCAGACCGCGCTCGAAAACCTGCTGACCCAGCGCACGGGCAACGCCGGCGCCCGGATCCACGCCGGCCGTTCGCGCAACGACCAGGTGCTGACGGCCGTGCGGCTTTACCTGCGCGACGCGGTCGAGACCCTGCGCGAGGGCGCGATGGCGGTGGCCGACGCGCTGGACGAACTCGCGGCGCGCCACCCGGACGTCGCGCTCCCCGGCTACACGCACCTGCAGCAGGCGATGCCCTCGAGCGTGGCGCTGTGGGCTGGCGGCTTTGCCGCGGAGATCCGCGACGACGCCGACGGACTGCGCCACACGCACCGCCGCATCGGCAAGAGCCCGCTGGGCTCGGCGGCCGGTTACGGCACGCCCGGCCTGCCCGTGAGCCGCGAAGTCACGCGCGAGCAGCTCGGCTTCGCCACGGTGCACGAGCCTGTGACGGCCGTGCAGCTGTCGCGCGGCAAGGCGGAGTCGCACGTGCTGTTCGAGATCACGCTCCTCATGCAGGACCTCGGCCGGCTTGCCGCCGACCTGTGCCTGTACTACACGCAGGAATTTGCCTTCGTCGCGCTGCCCGCGGAATTCACGACGGGTTCGTCGATCATGCCGCAGAAGCGGAATCCCGACGTGTTCGAGCTGGTGCGCGGCCGCTCGACCACGGCGCTGGCGTGCCTGGTCGAGGCGCTGTCGGTGTATTCGCGACTGACGTCCGGCTACCACCGCGACCTGCAGCTCATCAAGGCGCCGCTGATGCGCGGCATCGACGTCTGCGGGCAGGTGCTCGGCATCCTGCCGGCGGCCCTGGCCGGCGTGCGCTTCCGCCCCGAGAAGATCCGCCTCGATCCGGCCATCCACGCCGCCCAGCGCGCCAACGAGCTCGTCGTGCGCGAGGGCGTGCCCTTCAGGGAAGCCTACCGCAGGGTCGGCGCGGAGCTGGACCCCGGCAAGTAGGCCTGGCGAATCCCGGTACGCCTACCTGGGCTCGAGATGCTCGAGCTCGTAGTGGGTCTGCATGTACCCGGCGACGTGCGCACGCAGGAAGATGTAGTTGCCGTCAGCCGTGCACCAGATGTGATACGGCGGATGGTGGGACACGTCTCCCTCGGCCCAGGTATCGTCGCTGCCGAGGTAGAAGTGCAGCGCGTCGAAGGTCCCGGCCGCGACCTCGATGCGCTCACGCCCCACGAAGCTCCAGTTCGTGACGTCCCGGAGCAGCATGGGGCCGGTGGCGCCACGATGGTCGTGACTGGTGGTGAGGAAGCGCATGGTACGCGTCCCCGGCCCCTCTTCCAGCGGATACGCGCTGCAGAGCCAGGCATCGGCCTGGATCGGATGCGAGATGAGCCCTCGCAGCGGCTCTTCGTACTTGACCCGCTGTGACAGGCGCCCCTCGGCGGCCGTGTAACCCTCGCACTCGCCGAGACCGTCCTCGAACCGGTACCACGAGGAGCCCACGTCCACGCCCTCGACGGCGATCCGGACGTGGGCCTGGCGTGGCGACCAGTGGTCGTCGACGGTCAGCGTGACATGGCGCAGCACGGTGGGACTGTCGTCGATCTCGCTTTGCGAATGCAGCGTCCGCCAGCCATTCGCGCCCACGACGATGCTCCACCACTCCCTGCCCCGCTCCTGACCGAGCCGCTCCGGCTTGCGGCTCGTGTACAGGATGCGGCCGCGGAACTGCCGGCCGCGCTTGCCCTCTTCGGTCGCCACGTCAGAACGACATCTGCACGCGGGCCGAGTAGGTCCGCGGCGGATTCAGGAACGAGTACCCGGAAATCGCCGACTGCGTGTAGGTCTCGTCAGTGCAGTTGCTGCAGTCGACGATGACCTTCCACTTCGAATCCCGGCCGGACAGGCTCAGGCTGGCGTTGACCAGCGTATAGGCCTTCTGCAGCGATCCGGCAACGTACTTGCCCACGCCGTCGATGTTGTAGACGCCCGCGGAGTCGATATAGAAAGTCAGGTTCGACGCGGCCGTCTCGGTGTCGCTCTGGTACACGACGTTCACGCCGGGCGTCAGCACCAGGCTGTCCGACAGGTTGATGTCGTAGGACCCGCCAGCGGCGAAGGTCCACTCCGGCACGCGCACGGGCTCGGCGATCTCACCCTGCGCGGTCACGATGCCGGCGGCGCAGCGCGACGAGAACACAGAGTTGCTGGCGCGCAGCGCGAGGCACTGCGTCTGCTGGTCCAGCGTGTTGGCCGCCACGTTTTCGTACTTGGCGTCCTGGTAACCGGCCGACATGTACAGCTGCAGGCCCGAGACCGGCACTGCCTGGAGTTCGAGTTCCACGCCGCGGTTCTTGAAGTCGGCGTCGTTGCGGGTGATGAACTGCACCAGGCCCAGCGCGTCCACGAACGCCGAGGGCGACTGGTACTTCTCGTCGTTCAACTGGAAGATCGTGAGGTTGGCGCGCAGGCGGCTGTCCAGCCACTCGGTCTTGGCGCCCGCCTCGTAGGTCCAGACCTTCTCGGGCAGGAACGGCGTGAACAGCTGTGCCGTGGTTCCACGGACGTTCCAGCCGCCCGAGCGGAAGCCCTTGGTGGCGGATGCGAACAGCAGGATGTCGTCGGCCGGCGTGTAGTTGAGGGCGAAGCGCGGCGTGGCCAGCGAGGTGTTGATGCGCGTGGGAATGCCCAGGCGCTGCAGGTTGGCGGTTTCGAGGCGCAGGTCGGGACGCTGGACTCCGCCGACGATCGGCACGGCGCGAACGTCGCGCAGGTCCGTCACACCGACGGTCTTCGTCTCGTTGGTGTAGCGCACGCCCACGGTACCCGTGAACTGCTCGCTGAACTTCATGTCACCCTGCAGGTAGACCGCCCAGGACTGGGTGGAGTTCTCGATCACACGGTCTGCCGACACGCGCGTGATGTACGGGCGCGGCACCTGGGCCGCCAGCGTCGCCGCACCGGACACGAAGGACGAGCCGATATCGCCGAGGTCGGTCGTGTTGTCCTCGCGGAAGTAGTAAACGCCGCCGATGTACTTGAGGAAACCGCTCTCCGTCTCGCCGCTGAGCTTGATCTCCTGCGAGAACTGGTCGCCCAGGGCCTTCTGCGCCAGCGCAAACGCGCCGTTTGGCGACAGGACCCCAGCGGCGTCCGCCAGGATCAGCGGCCGCTGCAGCAGCGGTGCAGTCGGCAGGCCGGACACGGGCTGGCCGCCGATGGAACGGCCCTGCCGACCCTCGGAGAAGTCGTACAGGTAGTCCTGCTGCAGGTGCACGAACCCCGTGATGAAGTTCAGCGTGTTGCGTTCGTTGATGTCGACCTGCAGGTTCGAGCTGACCACCAGCGTATTGGTGTCGATACCCGAGTCGCGCGCGCCCTTGCCATTGGCGAGGGTGGTCGCCACGTCGACCGTGCCGGCGCCGGCGGGGTTCGGGATCGTGACGTTGAGATTCGTCAGCGCCGGATTGTCGTTGGGCACGGCGCTGTTGGCGTAACGGCCGCTGCAGCCGCCGGAAGGCGTGCCGGCGGCGGCCACAGTGCCGCACTCGAAGCCGAGCTTGTTGAGCGTACCGGAGTAGAGGTAGTTGACGGCAGCGTTCCACGTGGCCGACGAGCCGAGCTTCAGCTGGAAGGCGGCGCGCAGGCCGGCCTCGTCCTTGCCGTTGTCCTCGTCGCCCGTCGTAAGGTTGTCGATGTAGCCGTCGGACTTCACGTAATAGCCTGCGATCTGGGTCGACAGGATGTCGTTGACCGGCAGGTCGATGCTGGCGCGCACGCGCTTCTCGCCGAACGAGCCGAAGCCGACCTCGGCGGTGCCGCGCATCACGTCGCCCGGCTTGCGCAGCAGCAGGTTGATGGCGCCGCCAGTCGTGTTACGCCCGAACAGGGTGCCCTGGGGGCCACGCAGCACTTCGATGCGCTCGACCTCGAACAGGCCGAAGTTGTTCGAATTCTGCCGCGCGATATAGATGTCGTCGATGTAGGTGCCGACCGGGGGATCGAAGGTCGCGATCGAGTCGGTGTTGCCGAGGCCTCTCAGGAAGTAGACGTTCGCCGAGCCCAGGCCGGTGTTGTTGTTGCCGTTCATGTTCGGCACGTACTGGATCAGGTCCAGCGCCTGGGTGACGTTCCTGACCTCGAGTTCCGAGCTCGTGAAGGCGCTCACCGCGATAGGCACGTCCTGCAGCCTTTCCGCACGCCGTTGCGCGGTCACCGTGATTTCCTCGAG
>JADZCS010000119.1 GCA_020851435.1 Gammaproteobacteria bacterium
CCCCGGCTGTGGCTCGACGCGGATTACTATGCGCCCGGACCTCCGGGCTCACAATCCGAGTTTGGTGCAATAATGCACGGAACTTGGCGACTATCCACTCCGGAGGTGGCGCGTTGGCCGATACCAGCATCTGGGTGGATGCCGACGCCTGTCCCAAGGTCGTCAAGGACATCCTGTTCCGCGCGGCCGAGCGCACCGGGGTGGGCGTCACGCTGGTCGCCAATCAGCCGCTGGCGATTCCGCGCATCCCCAGCCTCAGGGTGATGACCGTGGCATCCGGCTTCGACGTCGCCGATAACGCGATCGTGGTGCGCGTCAATTCCGGCGACCTGGTCGTGACCTCCGACATCCCGCTGGCGGCAGAGGTGCTGGCCAAGGGCGCGGACGCCGTCAGCCCGCGGGGTGAGCGCTTTTCGCCGGACACCATCCGCGGACAACTCACCATGCGCGATTTCATGGATACGATGCGTTCCAGCGGCGTGGTCGGCGGAGGACCACCACCATTGAGCCAGGCGGATCGCAACGCCTTTGCAAGTCATCTGGACCGGTGGCTGGCACGCAGGAGGCCATGCACATGACCAGCAGGATCGAACGCGACTCTTTCGGCGAGATCGCGGTGCCGAAAGCGTGTCTCTGGGGAGCGCAGACGCAGCGCTCCATCGAGCACTTCGCGATTTCCGGCGAGCGCATGCCGGATGAACTCCTCCACGCGCTGGCCCTGGTCAAGCGCGCGGCCGCGACTGTCAATGAGCAACTCGGCATGCTCGCGCCGGCGAAGGCCCACGCCATCGTGCTCGCGGCGGACGAGGTCCTGGCCGGGCAGCACGGGAACGAGTTCCCCCTGGTCATCTGGCAGACTGGCTCCGGCACGCAGACCAACATGAACATGAACGAGGTGCTGGCGAACCGCGCTTCGCAGCTCATGGGTGGCCCGGTGGGCATGCAGCGGCTGGTGCACCCCAATGACGACGTGAACTGCAGCCAGTCGTCCAACGACGTCTTCCCCACGGCCATGAACATCGCGGCGCTGCAGGCCATCGTCCACAAGCTGATCCCAGCGCTGGCCAGCCTGCGCGGTACGCTGGACGCCAAGGCCGTTGAATTCTCGGACCTCATCAAGATCGGGCGCACACACCTCCAGGATGCGACGCCCTTGACCCTGGGGCAGGAGATATCGGGCTGGGTGGCGCAGCTGGACCATGCGCGACTGCACCTCGAGGCGGCCCTGCCACAGCTGCGCGAACTCGCGCTGGGTGGCACGGCGGTGGGAACGGGACTCAATGCCCATCCTGAGTTCGCAGTCCGCGGCGCGGCGGAACTCGAGCGCCTGAGCGGCCTGGGCCTCGTCACGGCTGCCAACAAGTTCGAAGCGCTCGCCTCACACGATGGCCTCGTACACGCCCACGGCGCGCTCAAGTCGGTGGCGACGGCGCTCATGAAGATCGCCAACGACGTGCGCTGGCTGGCCTCGGGACCTCGGTCGGGGCTCGGCGAGATCACCATCCCCGAAAACGAGCCCGGCAGCTCGATCATGCCGGGCAAGGTCAATCCTACCCAGTGCGAAGCGCTGACCATGGCCTGTTGCCAGGTGTTCGGCAACGACGTGGTGGTCAACTTTGCAGGCGCGTCCGGCAACTTCGAGCTCAACGTCTACAAGCCGGTGCTGATCCACAACTTCCTGCAGAGCGTGCGGCTGCTTGCCGACGCGTCGGCGAGCTTTGATCGATACTGCGCGCGTGGCATCGAACCGAACCGGGCCCGCCTGGCCGAACTTGTGCAGAGGTCGCTGATGCTGGTGACCGCGCTGAGCCCGCACATCGGCTATGACAAGGCTGCCGCGATCGCGAAGCTCGCGCACCAGGATGGGACGACGCTGCGCGAGGCGGCGATCACTTCAGGGTTCGTGAGCGCGGCGGACTTCGACGCCTGGGTGCGCCCGCAGGACATGCTGCGCTGATCAGGGCAGCGGGGCCAGCGGCTCGAAACGACGCCCGCCCAGGCTCGCGATGCGCGCGCGCATCGCCTCGCTGCGTTCCACGCTCTCTGGATGCGTCGACAGTAACTGTGGCGGGGTGGGGCCGCCTGACTTCGCGAGCTTGTCGAAGAACTCGGCCATGCCTGAGGGATCGATGCCGCGCGAGACGAGTCGATCGAAGCCCGCCTGGTCCGCCTGCATCTCGGCGTCGCGCGAGAAGCTCAGTTCCAGCAGCTGCTGGCCAGCCTCGCCCGCGAGCGTGCCGCCCAGGTCGCCGGTCGCGAGTGCCCACATCGCACGCAGGCCCAGCGACTTGATGATGGCCTCGAGGCCGTGGCGCTGTTCGACGTGTTCCACCTCATGCGCCAGCACTCCCGCGAGCTGCTCGGTGCGCGTGGTCGCCGCAAGCAGTCCGGTGTGCACGACGACGATGCCGCCGGGCAGCGCGAATGCATTGACGAAAGCGTCTTCGACGACGTGAAACTCGTAGCGATAGCGTGATCCGGACGTGAGCCGCTCACCGAGCACGACGACGGCCGACCGGCGGGCGTCGTTGACGGGCTTCAGGTTCGGCTTCATCTGCTCGTAGGCCATCTCGCCGAGCTGCCGCTCGTGCGCGACCGGGATTTTCGAGCTGACGAGGCCGGCCAGCTCGTCGGCCCGCGACGCCAGCAAGGCCAGCAGCAGGACCGGGACCGCCAGGACCAGGATCAGGGCCGCCAGTCCCAGGCGGCGCCAGCGCTGCTGGCGGCGAAGCGTGCTTTCGAACGCGCCGACGGCTGCGGCGAGCTGCTGCGGCAGCGCCGCGAGCAGCGCGCGGGCGTCGGCAGCATCCAGCACGTGTACCGCCCAGGCGCCTTCGCTGTCACGCCAGGCGAGTTCGACGCCGCGCTGGTCGAAACCGACCCGGCGCAGTTCGGCGCTGCCAGCGGGAATCCGGACCGGCAGGGCCTGCCCGTCCTCGACCTGCAGCTGGCCGAGGTCGACGACGAGCGAGGCCGGCTTGCCTGCGGCGGGCAGGCCGGGGCCGAACAGCCTTGCCGCGACGCGCAGCATGAATCAGCTGTTGTCGCCGTCGAGGAGGCCGCCCAGGCCACCGAGCAGCGAACCTTCCTCGCGGCCACGCCCACCCGCGGCCGGCGCCGCCATCACGATGCGGTTGGCCAGGCGCGACAGCGGCAGGCTCTGCAGCCAGACGCGGCCCGGGCCACGCAGCGTCGCAAAGAACACGCCCTCGCCGCCGAACAGGGCGCTCTTGAGCTTGCCGACGTACTGGATGTCGAAATCGACGCTGGGCAGGAACGCGACCACGCAACCGGTGTCGACGCGCAGCACCTCGCCGGGCGCGAGGTCCTTGACCACCAGGGTGCCGCCGGCGTGGATGAACGCCATGCCGTCGCCGTCGAGCTTCTGCATGATGAAGCCCTCGCCGCCGAACAGGCCGGCGCCGAGCTTGCGGTTGAAGGCGATGCCCAGCGATACGCCGCGTGCTGCGCACAGGAAGCTGTCCTTCTGGCAGATCAGCGTGCCACCGACCTCGGAGAGGTCGATCGGGACGATCTTGCCGGGGTAGGGTGCGGCGAACGCGACGCGGCTCTTGGCGCGGCCTTCGTTGTGGAAGATGGTCGTGAACAGGCTTTCACCCGTGACCAGACGCTTGCCGGCGCCCAGCAGCTTGCCGAGCAAGCCTCCCTGCTGCTGCTGCGCCGAGCCGTCGCCGAAGATGGTGTCCATCTGGATGTCGTTGTGCATCATCATCATCGCGCCGGCCTCGCCGATCGCAGCCTCGCCCGGGTCGAGCTCGATCTCGACGAACTGCATCTCGTTGCCGACAATCTCGTAATCGATAACGTCCATCGCCATGGTCACCACTCCTGCTGTCGCGCGAGTCAAGGATGGGGCGCGCCGTGCCGGCCGCCGCCGCAGGCCGCGATTCTAGCCGAAGGCCGGCCAGTGATCGTCTGCAAGGCTTACGGTTCGTCGCGCAGCGACGTGCAGTAGACTCAAACCTCCACCCGGGTACCTGTGAGAGGCGCCGTCCATGACTGCCCGCTTGCTTATGACGATGTTGCTGGCTGCGTGTTCCGTGCCTGCCGCGTGGGCAGCGGACTACCCGGCGCCCGTCGAAGGTAACTTCGTCGTGCGCGACTTCCGCTTCGCCTCCGGCGAGGCGTTGCCGGAGTTGCGGCTGCATTACCGCACTCTGGGCACGCCGCAGCGCGACGCGGCGGGGGTCATCCGCAACGCGGTGCTGATCATTCACGGCACGAGCGGCAGCGGCGCGCAGTTCCTGCGCCCCGAATTCGCCGGCGAGCTGTTCCGGCCGGGCGGCGCCCTGGATGCCACGCGCTACTACCTGATCCTGCCCGACGCGCTGGGTCACGGACAGTCGTCCAAGCCGAGCGACGGGCTGCGCGCGCGTTTCCCCGCGTACGGTTACCGCGACATGGTCGAGGCACAGCGGCGCCTGCTGGTGGACGGGCTGGGCGTCACCCACCTGCGCCTGCTCATGGGTACCTCGATGGGGGGCATGCACACCTGGCTGTGGGGCGGCCTGCACCCGGAGTTCATGGATGCACTCCTTCCGCTGGCGAGCCTGCCGACGCAGATCGCCGGGCGTAACCGTGCCTGGCGCCGCACGCTCATGGATGCGATCCGCAAAGATCCGGCCTGGCAGCAGGGCGACTATGCGGCGCAGCCGCCGTGCCTGCGTACGGCGGGTGCGATGCTGTACCTCATGTCGAGCAACTCCCTGCTGCGCCAGCAGCAGTCGCCCACGCTGGTCGAGGCGGACACCGCGTTCGATCGCTACATCGACGCGTTCGTGCAACGCAGCGACGCCAACGACCTGCTGTACCAGGTCGCCGCATCGCGGGACTATGACCCGGCGCCGCTGCTGGAGCGTATCCGCGCCCCGCTGGTCGCGATCAACTTCGCCGACGACCTGATCAATCCCCCGGAACTGGGCATCCTGGAGCCGGCCATCCGCCGCGTGCCGAAGGGCCGGGCAGTGACTGTGCCGGCCGGGCCCACCACTCAAGGACACGGCACGCATACGCTGGCGGCCGTCTGGCAGGCTGAGCTGCGCGCGCTGCTGCAGGCGAGTGCGACGCAAGGAGCGACTCCATGAGCACGCTCATCACGGCCATCCATGCGCTCGGTTTCCAGTGGCCCGTGCGTGACCCGTTCCTGTTCTGCGTGCATCACGACGACCGCTATCCGGCCGGTGCCGCGAGCCTTGGGCCGGCGGCCTCGCTGGCAGGGCGCAACATCGGCCAGGATTTCGGTGGCAAGGATGGCTGGAACATGTACCACGGCGAGACGGTGCCGGGTTTCCCGGCGCATCCGCACCGTGGCTTCGAGACCGTCACCATCGTCCGCCGCGGGCTAATCGATCATTCGGATTCGCTCGGTGCGGCCGCGCGCTTCGGCGGTGGCGACGTGCAGTGGCTCACCGCAGGGCGCGGCATCGTGCACGCGGAGATGTTTCCGCTGCTCGACCGCGCCCAGCCCAATCCGCTCGAGCTGTTCCAGATCTGGTTGAACCTGCCGGCGCGCGACAAGATGGTTCCGCCGCACTTCACGATGCTGTGGAACCACAATCTCCCTCGCGCCGTGCTGAGCGCGCCGGGCCAGCCGCTCGCGGAGGTGGTGATCGTTGCCGGTACGCTGGGCCTGAATGCCGCCGTGCTGCCGTCGCCGCCGCATTCCTGGGCCGCGCGACCGGAGGCGGACGTGGCCATCTGGACGCTGCGACTCGAGCCGCGTGCCCGCTGCGTGTTGCCGGCGGCGGCGCATGTCTCCACCCTGCGCAACCTGTATTTCTTCGCGGGCCGCGACCTGCTCGTCGACGGCCAGTCGCAGGCCGGACCCGCCTGCCTCGAACTGCGCGGCGACGCCGGGCTGACGCTCGAGGCCGGTGAACTGGCCTGCGAACTGCTCCTGCTGCAGGGCCGCCCGATCGGTGAGCCGGTGGCGCGCTACGGGCCGTTCGTCATGAACAGCCCTGCCGAGATCAACCAGGCCATTACCGACTACCGGCGGACCCAGTTCGGCGGCTGGCCGTGGCCCGAGCCTGGCCCGGTGCATGGCGCCACCGCGCGCCGCTTTGCCCGCCACGCCGATGGCAGGGTGGAGGAATATCCGGCTTAGGCCCCATTGACCGCGCGAGGCGCTCAGGCGATAACGAGTGCTGTTCAACAAGGGGGAACCTTGATGTCCACGAAGAAGACTTCGATTGACCACGGTCGACGCGAGTTGCTGGCAGGCGCCGGCATGGCTGGCATCGCCGGACTCGCCGCTTTGTCCGGTGCAGCTTCAGCCCAGGCCGCCGGCGCCGACGACAAGATGTCGGCTCCGGTCAAGGTCGCCAAGAAGGGGGTCTACGAGACCGTGCCCCTGCGCCAGGAGGCGATCAACGTCTCGGCGATTCAGTCGCGCGTGAACGCGGTCGACGTGCGCAACCTCAAGGCCACGATGAAGGCCAACCTGGACCATGTGCTCGAGCTGATCGACATGGCACAGGGCTCGGTCGACGCCTGGGGTGGCGAGCGCCAGTGGGGCGCCAAGCAGGACCTGCTGGTGATGCACGAATTCCCGTTCCAGGGCTTCCAGCCCTGGAGCCGCAAGGATCTGCTGAAGGTCGCGATCGACCTGCCGGGGCCCGAGACCGAGATGATCGGCGCCAAGGCGAAGAAGTACGGCTGCTACATCGCCTTCGGCTGCTATGCCAAGGAAAAGGACTGGCCCGAGCACGTCATCAACATGTCGGTGATCATGGGGCCGGACGGCAGCATCGTTTCGAAGCAGTGGAAGACCCGCAACATCCTCGGCCTGTTCGGCGACGGCGCGCTGCTCGGCACCACCATCTACGACGTGCTCGACCGTTACGTCGAGATGTACGGGCTCGATGCCACCATCCCGGTCGCGCGCACCGACATCGGCAACATCACGATGACGGCGGTCGGCGCCGAGCCGCTGCTGTACACCGCGCAGGCCATGAAGGGGGCTGAGATCCAGATCCTGACCGTCAGCGGCGGCTCGAACCCGGAAGCTGCGGCCGCGACGGCGCGGGCCAACGGCACCTACTGCATCGGCGTCGGCAACTCGGTCACGCCGGACAACATCGGTTTTGCGGAGGCTGCGGGCGCGCAGGACGGCGGCACCGCGATCTTCGATCCGCGCGGCAAGTCGCTGGCCGAAGCCGCGAACCACCACGAGGACATCGTCTCGACCCGCATCCCGATCGGCGACTTCCGCAAGACCCGTCGCATGCGCGAGCTCCCGATGGCGGTGTTGCTGCCGGTGTTCCAGCAGTACGAGCCGGTGTTCAAGCCGAACGCCTTCCTCCAGTACCTGCCGACCGACTACAAGGATTCCGGCGCCTACATCAAGCGCCGCATGTCACAGAAGTGATCGAGGAGACGCGCATGGGCGATTGGCGGACTACGGACCTGTGCGACGAGCACGGCACCCGCTTGCGGGTGCCGCTGCCCGGCCTGAGGCACTTCGGCGGCAATACCCGCTTTTGCGGGCCCGTCAGCACCCTTCGATGCTTCGAGGATAATTCACGGGTCCGTGAAGCCGTCGCCGAACCCGGCCACGGGAGGGTCCTGGTCGTCGATGGCGGGGGCTCCCTGGCCTGCGCGCTGTTCGGCGACCTGCTGGGGGCAAAGGCCCTCGGGAACGGCTGGGCGGGCGTCATCATCGACGGCTGCATACGCGACAGCGTCGTCCTGGGCGAACTGCCGCTCGGGGTTCTGGCCCGGGCGGCGGTGCCGCGGCGCAGCGAGAAGCGGGGCCTGGGCGACCGTGACGTAGCCCTGCGTATGTCCGGCGTCGAGGTCCGGCCGGGCGATTACGTGTACGCCGACGAGGATGGCTGGATCGTCAGCGAGCAGGCCCTGGCCTGAGCCGCTGGCCGCCGTGGCATTGAGCCTGCGCCCCGCTTGGGGTATTATCCGCCGCGGTCGAAGGGTGCCTTGAGGGGCGCCGTGACCCGGGCAGCGAGGCCCGGCCACGGAACTTCGGACCCAGGGTTTGACGACAAGGCCCCCTCGCGGGGCCTTTTTGTTTTCCCGCAGGCGGCCTGGCTGGCGGCCTGCGGCGCCGGATCTGGACGGGGAGGGCATGTGCTGTCCCGGTCCTGCCGCGCAGCAGAACCAGAATGGGCCTTCGGCCCATTTTTTGTTTGTCGCGCGGCCCGGCCGAATGGCGAGGGTGTGCGCGATGCGGGAACAGCTGATCGGGTTGCTTGAACCCGTGGTCGACGGCCTGGGCTACGAGCTCCTGGAGCTCGAGTTCAATCCGTCCGCCAGGCGCGCGCTGCTGCGCGTGTACATCGACCGGCGTGACGATCAGCACGTGACGGTCGAGGATTGCGAGGCGGTGAGCCGCGCCGTGGAGGCTCTGCTCGACGCAGGGGACACCATCCCCAGGGCGTACGAGCTGGAGGTTTCCTCGCCGGGCTTCGACCGGCCGCTGCGGACGCGGGCGCATTTCGAGCGCTACGTCGGCAGCGAGATGAAGATCGAGACTTCGCTGCCCATCGAGGGCAGGCGCCGGTTTCGCGGGGTGCTGACGGCCCTCGACGGCGCGGACCTCGAGGTGGTGGTCGATGGAAAAAACTGGAAGATCCCGCTCGGGATCGTGAACAAGGCAAGACTCGTCGCCTGATGGCAACGGGAAGTCGGGTGAGGCGCAAGGCATGAACAAGCAGATCCTGGAAGTCGTCGAGGCCGTCTCCAACGAGAAGGGCGTGGCCGAGGTCATCATCCTCGAGGCGCTCGAGTCGGCGCTCGCGTCGGCGACGCGCAAGACCGTCGGCGAGGACATCGACGTCCGCGTCGCGATCAACCGCAAGACCGGCGAATGGGACACCTTCCGCCGCTGGAAGGTCTTCGCCGACGACTCGCGCGAGCTCGAGGTCCCGGATCGCGAACTGCGGCTCGAGGACGCGCTCGACATCGACAAGACTGCCGAGGTGGGCGGGTTCGTCGAAGAGCCGATGAAGCTCGAGGGCGAGAAGGCCGCGCGCCTGGGGCGCATCGCCGCCCAGACCGCCAAGCAGGTCATCGTGCAGAAGGTGCGCGAGGCCGAGCGTGCGCAGGTCGTCGACGAGTTCAAGGAACGCGTCGGGTCCCTCATGTCCGGCATCGTCAAGCGCGTCGACCGCAACGGCGTCTACATCGACCTGGGCGGCAACGCCGAGGGCTTCGTGCCGCGCGAGAACATGATCCCGCGCGAGGTCGTGCGCTCGCAGGACCGCATCAAGGCCTACCTGCGCGAGGTCCGCTCGGAAATCCGCGGCCCGCAGCTGTTCTTCTCGCGCACCGCCCCCGAATTCCTGATCGAGCTGTTCAAGCTCGAGGTGCCGGAAGTCGGTCAGGGCCTGATCCAGATCCTCGGCGCGGCCCGCGACGCCGGCGTGCGCGCCAAGATCGCCGTCAAGAGCAACGACCCGCGCATCGACCCGGTCGGCGCCTGCGTCGGCATGCGCGGCTCGCGCGTGCAGGCGGTCTCGAACGAGATCGCCGGCGAGCGCGTCGACATCATCCCGTGGGTCGACAACGTCGCCCAGTTCGTCATCAACGCGATGCAGCCCGCCGAGGTCGTGTCGATCGTCGTCGACGAGGACTCGCACTCGATGGACATCGCCGTCACCGAGGAACGCCTGTCGATGGCGATCGGCCGCGGCGGCCAGAACGTACGGCTCGCGAGCGAGCTGACGGGCTGGAAGCTCAACGTGATGTCCGAGAAGACCGCCGAAGAGAAGAGCGAGTCCGAGTCGAACGCGCTGCGCGAGATGTTCAAGAACTCGCTGGACGTGGACGAGGACGTGGCCGGCGTGCTGGTGCAGGAGGGCTTCTCGACGATCGAGGAGATCGCCTACGTGCCCACCGGCGAACTGCTCGGCATCGCCGAGTTCGACGAGGACATCGTCAAGGAACTTCGCAACCGCGCCCGTGACGTGCTGCTGACGCAGGCGATCGCGAGCGAGGAGCAGGCCGATGACGACCAGAACCTGCTGGCCGTCGAAGGCATGACCTCCGAACTCGCTCAGGTCCTGGCCGGTCGCGGCGTGCACACGCGCGACGACCTGGCCGACCTCGCCGTCGACGATCTCGATGGCGTGCCGGGGATCGACCCGGAAAAGGCGGGTGCGCTGATCATGGCCGCCCGTGCCCACCTGTTCCAGAACGACGAGCAGGCCCAGGCCTGATCGCGGGGTAGCTACGCATGGCTGATGTCACCGTCGCACAATTCGCCGAGGTCCTGAAGGTACCGGTCGACAAGCTGCTCGCGCAGCTCGAGGAGGCCGGCATCCGGGTAGGCGCTGCAACCGACACGATCAGCGAGGACGCCAAGCACGAGCTGCTGACGCACCTGCGCCGGGCGCACGGCAAGGACGACGAGTCCGCCGCGCCGCGCCGCATCACGCTCAAGCGCAAGGCCCAGTCCGAGCTCAAGGTCGCCGCGCCGCAGGGCAAGGCGCGCACCGTCAGCGTCGAGGTCCGCACCAAGCGCACCTACGTCAAGCGCGACGTGCTCGAGGAGCAGGCTCGTGCGGCCCAGGACGAAGTGGATCGGGCCAAGGAGTCCGAGGACGCCGAGCGCCGCGCGGCCGAGGAGGCCCTGCGCGCCGAGGCGGAACGCGCCGAGCGCGAGCAGGAAGAAAAGGTCCGCCGCGTCGCCGAGGAAGAGGCCCGCCGCCTCGCGGCCGAGGAGGCCGTCCGCAAGGAAGAAGAGGCTCGTGCCCGTGCCGAGGCCGAGCGCCAGGCCCGCGAAGAGAAGGCCCGCGCCAAGCCCGCTCCGGCAGCGCCCGTTGCCGTCGATCGCGGCGCCCCGACCAAGTACGGCCGCCAGGAACTGCATATTCCCGGCGGCGGCGCTTCGCGCCACAAGAAGAAGGGTCGTCCGGCGCCGATGCGCCGTGGCGGTCCCCCGCAGGGCGAGCAGCGCCACGGCTTCGAGCTGCCGACCGCGCCCGTCAAGCGCGAGGTCGCGATCGGCGAGACGATCACCGTGGGCGAGCTCGCCCAGAAGATGGCGGTCAAGGCCAATGAAGTCATCAAGGTGATGATGAACATGGGCGTGATGGCCACCATCAACCAGCCGATCGACCAGGACACTGCGGTCCTGGTGGTCGAGGAGATGGGCCACGAGGCCAAGCTGGTCCGCGAGGACCAGGCCGAGGCCGACCTGCAGGCCGGCTCGGTCTCTGCCGGCGAACTCGAGTCCCGTCCGCCCGTGGTCACCATCATGGGCCACGTCGACCACGGCAAGACTTCGCTGCTCGACTACATCCGTACCACCAAGGTCGCCTCGGGCGAGGCCGGCGGCATCACGCAGCACATCGGCGCCTATCACGTCGCCACGCCGCGCGGTGTGGTCACCTTCCTCGACACGCCGGGCCACGCGGCCTTCACCGCGATGCGTGCCCGTGGCGCGCAGGTCACCGACATCGTCGTGCTGGTGGTCGCCGCCGACGACGGCGTCATGACGCAGACGCGCGAGGCCATCCAGCACGCGCGCGCGGCGGGCACGAAGATCGTCGTGGCCGTCAACAAGATCGACAAGGGCGACGCCGATCCCGAGCGCGTCCGGACCGAGCTTTCCAAGGAAGGCGTGATTCCGGATGCCTGGGGCGGCGACTGCCAGTTCGTCAATGTTTCCGCCAAGACGGGCGAGGGCATCGACAAGCTGCTCGAGGCCATCCTGCTCGAGGCCGAGGTACTCGAACTCAAGTCCGTCAAGGATGGACAGGCGACCGGCTTCGTGCTGGAAGCCAGCATCGAGAAGGGACGCGGCGCCGTAGCGACCATCCTCGTCAAGCGCGGCACCCTCAAGGTTGGCGACTATGTGCTCGCCGGCCACGAATACGGCCGCGTGCGCGCACTGTTCAACGACCGTGGCGCTGCCGTCGAGACGGTCGGCCCCTCGTTCCCGGCCCAGGTGCTCGGCCTCTCCGGCGTGCCCAATGCCGGCGACGAGTTCATGGTGACCGAGAGCGAGCGCAAGGCGCGCGAGGTCGCGCTGTACCGCCAGGGCAAGTTCCGCGACGTGCGTCTCGCCAAGGCCGCCGGCCAGAAGGTGGAGGACGTCTTCACGCAGATGGTCGAGGACGGCAAGCAGAGCATCGTCGCCGTCGTGATCAAGTCCGACGTGCAGGGTTCGGCGGAAGCGCTCCGCGACTCCCTCAACAAGCTGTCGACCTCCGAGGTCGCGGTCAAGGTGGTGGCGAGCGGCGTCGGTGGCATCACCGAGTCGGACGTCATGCTGGCGGCCGCCTCTAAGGCGCGCATCATCGGCTTCAACGTGCGCGCCGATGCCTCGGCCCGCAGCGCGATGAAGGACCAGGGCGTCGACGTGCGCTACTACAGCGTGATCTACGAGGCGCTCGACGACGTGAAGCAGGCCATGAGCGGCATGCTGGCGCCGGAGGTCAAGGAGCAGATCGTCGGCCTGGCGCAGGTCCGCGACGTGTTCCGCTCGAGCAAGTTCGGCGTCGTCGCGGGCTGCCTGGTGGTCGACGGCTATGTCCGTCGCAACCTCCCGATCCGCGTGCTGCGCGACCATGTCGTGATCTTCGAGGGCGCCCTGGAATCGCTGAAGCGGTTCAAGGACGACGCCGCCGAGGTTCGTGCCGGCACCGAGTGCGGCATCGGCGTGAAGGGCTACTCGGACGTTCGCGCAGGCGACCAGATCGAGTGCTTCGAACGCTTCGAAGTGATCCGCAAGCTCTGACGCCACGATGCCACGCGAGTTCGCACGTGCCCGTCGGGTGGAAGACCAGCTGCAGAGGCTGCTGGTCGACCTGATCCGTCGCGAGGTCAAGGACCCGCGGGTCGGGCCCCTGACGATCACCGCGGTCGAGGTGACCAACGACTTCTCGCACGCGCGGGTGTTCGTCACGCCGTTCGGCGGGCAGGGCGATGCAGTCAAGCTCGTCGAGTGCCTTCAGCATGCGGCAGGCTTCCTGCGCAGCGGGATCCGCAAGGAACTCCGCCTGCACACCACGCCCGCGCTGGAGTTCATCCTCGACGAGAGCATCGACCGGGCGGCGAAGGTTTCCGCACTGATCAACGAAGCCGTGGCTGAAGACCGTTCGCACCATCCCGAGGAGCCCGGCGACGACGATCCGGCCCGGCGATGAACGCGGCTCCCGAGCCGCGCCTGCCGCGCCCCCGGGTGGCGTGGCGCGACGTCGACGGCATCCTGCTGCTCGACAAGCCCCTGGGCCTGTCATCGAACGAAGCCCTGCAGCGTGTCCGGCGGATACTCCGCGCGGCGAAGGCGGGGCACACGGGCAGCCTTGACCCGCTGGCCAGCGGCCTGCTGCCGCTGTGTTTCGGGCAGGCGACCAAGATATCGGGAATGCTGCTCGACGCCGACAAGCACTACCGCGTGCGGGCGCGCCTCGGCGAACGCACTGCTAGCGGGGACCGGGAAGGGGAGGTGGTCGAGCGGCTGCCGGTACCCACTCTGGACGCTGAGGCGCTGGAGGCGGGTCTGGCCCGGTTCCGCGGCCCGATCCGGCAGGTGCCGCCGATGTATTCGGCCCTGAAGCACGATGGCGAGAGGCTGTACGTGCTCGCGAGGCAGGGGGTGGAGGTCGAGCGCGAGGCGCGCGAGGTCACGATCCACAGCCTGGAACTGGTGGGCCGGGACGGCGACGAACTCGAACTGGAAGTGGGCTGCAGCAAGGGCACCTACATCCGGACGCTGGTCGAGGACCTGGCGCGCGCCTGGGGTACCTGCGGCCACGTGACGATGCTGAGGCGGACGGAGCTAGGACCCTTCACGGGGTTGCCGATGCACACGCTGGAAGCCCTGGAGGCCGCCGAGGCGGCCGGGGAGGAGGCGCTCGCAGCCCTGCTGCTGGCACCGGACGTCGCCGTGGCCGACTGGCCCGCCGTCCACCTCCGGGAGGCCGAGGTCTCCTACCTGCTGCAGGGGCAGGGAGTATTCGTTGCGGGCCCCCCGGGGGCCCGTGTGCGGATGTACGGGCCGGGCGACCGGTTCCTGGGGGTCGGACAGATGACCCCCGAGGGCCGCCGGCTGGCGCCCGTACGACTGATGATAAACACGGCGAAGGCTGCGGCTACCCCGGGGCTTGCTTGAGGCAATTTCCCCGACCGGGTACAATACGCGGCTTCGTTAAAGGGTAAGTTACTGAGTTAGAAGGTTATACAGCAATGCCACTTTCCTCCGAGCAGAAGTCGGGCGTCGTCAGCAAGTTCCGCCAGAACGCCAATGACACGGGATCGCCCGAGGTGCAGATCGCGCTTCTTTCCGAGCGCATCAACGGTCTCACCGAACACTTCGCCAAGCACAAGAGCGACCACGCCTCGCGCCGTGGACTGCTCAAGATGGTCACGCAGCGCCGCAAGCTGCTCGACTACCTCAAGGACAATACGCCGGAACGCTACACGAAGATCGTGGCCGACCTCGGCCTGCGTCGCTGAAGCATTCCGCGAGCCGCCGCGCCGATCGACCTGATCGGCCGCGGCGCGTCTCCATTCCGCAAATTTTTCCGAGGTAAGCCGAGTGAGCGTTCACACAGAGACTTTCGTCTACGGTCCGCATACGGTCACGATCGAGACGGGCAAGCTGGCCCGCCAGGCCGATGGCGCCGTGCTGGTCACCATGTCCGACACCGTCGTGCTGGTCACCGCGGTCGCGAAGAAGGAGGCCACCCCCGGCCGCGACTTCTTCCCGCTGACCTGCAACTACATCGAGAAGACTTACGCCGCCGGCAAGATCCCGGGCGGCTTCTTCAAGCGTGAAGGCCGCCCCTCCGAGAAGGAGACGCTGACCTCGCGCCTGATCGATCGCCCGATCCGTCCGCTGTTTCCCGACGGTTTCTACAACGACGTGCAGGTCGTCTCGACGGTCGTGTCGCTGAACCCCGACGTCGATCCGGATATCGCCTCGCTGATCGGCGCCTCGGCCGCGCTGGGCATTTCCGGCCTGCCGTTCAACGGCCCGATCGCTGCTGCGCGCGTCGGCTACAAGGACGGCCAGTACCTCCTCAACCCGACCATGAAGCAGACCAAGACCGAGTCGGACCTCGACCTCGTCGTGGCCGGCACGCGCGAAGCGGTGCTGATGGTCGAGAGCCAGGCCAACATCCTCTCCGAGGAAGTCATGCTCGGCGCCGTCGTGTACGGGCATGAGCAGATGCAGGTCGCGATCGATGCGATCAACAAGCTGGTGGCCAAGGCCGGCAAGCCGCGCTGGGTCGTGGCGCCGGTGGTCACGAACGCCGAGCTCGAAGCCGCCGTTGCCGCGCAGGCCGCAGCTGCCCTCGGCGATGCCTACGGCATCCGCGAGAAGGCCGCGCGCCGCGACCGCATCTCCGAGCTCAAGAAGGCCGCGATCGAAGCGCTCGCCGGCGGCGAAGGCGCGAAGTTCACGGCCGACGAAGTGGACGACACGTTCCACGCCCTCGAGTCGAAGATCGTCCGCAACCGCATCATCGACGGCCAGCCCCGTATCGACGGTCGCGACACCAAGACCGTGCGTCCGATCTCCGTGGAAACCGGCGTGCTGCCGCGCACCCACGGCTCGGCGCTGTTCACGCGTGGCGAGACCCAGGCACTCGTGGTCACGACGCTCGGCGTCGGCCGCGACGCCCAGATCATCGACGCGCTGGAAGGCGAGCGTAAGGAGCCGTTCATGCTCCATTACAACTTCCCCCCGTTCAGCGTCGGCGAGACCGGCATGATGGGTTCGCCCAAGCGCCGCGAAATCGGCCACGGCAACCTGGCCCGCCGCGGCATCGCCGCCGTGATGCCCGACATGACGACCTTCCCGTACGTCATCCGCGTCGTGTCCGAAGTGCTCGAGTCGAACGGCTCCAGCTCGATGGCCTCGGTCTGCGGCACCAGCCTCTCGCTGATGGATGCGGGCGTGCCGGTCAAGGCGCCGGTCGCGGGCGTCGCCATGGGCCTCGTCAAGGAAGGCGATCGCTTCGCCGTCCTGACCGACATCCTCGGCGACGAAGATCACCTCGGCGACATGGACTTCAAGGTCGCCGGCACTGACGGCGGCGTCACCGCGCTGCAGATGGACATCAAGATCAACGGCATCACCGCCGAGATCATGAAGGTCGCGCTGGACCAGGCGAAGGCCGGCCGCCTGCACATCCTCGGCGAGATGAACAAGGTCCTCGACAAGACCCGTGCGCAGATGTCCGAGTGGGCGCCGACGATCATCACGATCAAGATCGACCCGGAGAAGATCCGCGACGTCATCGGCAAGGGTGGCTCCGTCATCCGCCAGATCACCGAGGAAACCGGCACCACGATCGACATCGACAACGATGGCACCGTGAAGATCGCCTCGGTCGAGGGCGCCTCGGGCCGCGAAGCCCAGCGTCGCATCCTGATGATCACCTCGGACGTCGAAGTGGGCACGATCTACGAAGGCAAGGTCGTCCGCCTCATGGACTTCGGCGCGTTCGTCACGATCCTGCCGGGCCGCGACGGCCTCGTGCACATCTCGCAGATCTCCGACGAGCGCGTCGAGCGCGTCAGCGACAAGCTCAAGGAAGGCGACGTCGTGCGCGTGAAGGTGCTCGAGGTAGATCGCCAGGGCCGTGTGCGCCTGTCGATGCGCGGCATCGAGTGATCGCGCGCCGCCCCATGGGTGGCTGATAAGAAAAGGGGCGGTCCGCAAGGTCCGCCCCTTTTTCGTTGCCGGCGCCGCAATCAGCCTTTCGGCGGATCGTCCTTGTTGTCGGTCGTGCGCGGGGCGTTGCCCATCATCGCGGTGACCATCTGGTCCTGCAGCGCCTTCCACTGCGCGAAGTTCTTCTCGGCCAGCCCGGCCACCGAGCCGAGCGGGTCGATGCCCACCATCGAGCGCATGCGGTCGCGGATCTGCTGCTGCTGAGTCATGAGCAGCTTGAGGCTCTGCTCCAGGTAGCTGCCGACGTAGCCCTGCATCGCGCCGCCGTAGGCGCGAATGACCTGCGACAGGAAGTCGTGGCTCATCAGCGGCTCGCCGTGGTGTTCCTGTTCCGCGATCACCTGCAGCAGGATGCTGCGCGTGATGTCTTCGTCGGTCTTCTTGTCGATGACCATGAAGTCCACGCGTTCCAGCACCAGCTTCCGGATGTCGCCAAGGGTGATGTAGCGGCTCTCGACCGTGTCGTACAGGCGCCGGTTGGGGTATTTCTTGATGACCCGAGGTTCGCTCATATGCCTGCTCCGCTGGCTGCCGGCCCCCGAAGGCCCTACCTTAATCCGAAACTCCGCCGGAACCCAAGCCTCCTGCCGGGGCCTGGATGCTGCGCAGCCCGGCCAGCAGCTGCGGTTGCCAGTGGCTCACTGCCCATTCGACCAGTTCTGCGGGTTTGGCGCCGGCCATGTCGTCGGGTGGCGGCTGGCGCAGCAGGGTGAGCGCGGCATGCAGCGCCTCGGCGGCGCCCAGCGCTCCTGCAGCCACCGAGCGCCGTGACTTGGAGAGCTTGGTGCCGTCCGGCTCGACGACCAGGGGAACGTGCGCGTAGGCGGGCTGCCTAAGCCCAAGCACCCGTTGCAGCAAGATCTGGCGCGGCGTGTTGTCCAGCAGGTCGCAGCCGCGCACGACACGATCGATGTCCTGTTCCGCGTCGTCGATCACGACCGCGAGCTGGTAGGCGTGAAACCCGTCGCGACGCTTGATGACGAAGTCACCCGTTTCCGCCGCGACATCCTGGCGGCGGACGCCTTGCCACTCGTCCGCGAACTCGACCTGCGTGGGAGCGAGGTCGGTCCTGAAACGCCAGGCTGGCGGTAGTTCACCCGGGCGGGCGCCCTGCCTGCACAGGCCGGGGTAGATCGTCTCGCCATCCGGCGAGCGGGGCAGCGATGCCAGGTCGCTGCGCGTGCACGAGCACGCATAGGCCAGTCCGCGCGCGGCCAGCTGTTGCAGTGCATCTTCGTAGAGAGTGGTTCGCTCGGACTGTCGGGTGATCGGGCCGTCCCAGTACAGACCCAGGGATTCGAGGCTGCGCAGGATGTCGGTTTCGGCACCAGGCACCGTGCGCGCCTGGTCGACGTCCTCGATCCGGACCAGCCACTGGCCGGAGCGGGACTTCACATCGAGGTAGCTTGCGAGTGCCGTGACCAGCGAGCCGAGGTGCAGGCGGCCGGTGGGTGACGGCGCAAAGCGGCCGCGGGGCGCAGCCACCTGCTGGGTGGATGAGGCCGGGCTGCTCAGGGGAGCCCGGCCTTCAGTCCATCAACGGTACCAGTCGTCCCGGTCACCGTACTGCTTCTCGCGACGCTCGCGACGTTCCTGGGCCTCGATGCACAGCGTGGCGACGGGACGCGCCTCGAGGCGCTTGACGCCGATGGGCTCGCCGGTCTCCGTGCAGTAGCCGTAGGTGCCGTCGTCGACCCGCTTCAGCGCCTCGTCGATCTTGCGGATGAGCTTGCGCTCGCGGTCGCGCGTGCGAAGTTCGAGCGCGAACTCGGATTCGAGGGTTGCGCGGTCGTTCGGGTCGGGCGGGTTGGCCGCCTCGTCCTTCATGTGGACCATGGTCCGGTCGACTTCTTCCATGAGGTCGCGCTTCCAGACCAGCAGGATCGAGCGGAAGTGCTCGACCTGCTCCTTGTTCATGTACTGCTCGCCCTTCTTGAGGACGTAGGGCTTTACGTTCTTGGGTCCCAGCAGCAGGTTGTGGCGCGAGAACTCGCTGCCGTCGTCTTCTTCGGCGGGAGCGGGCAAGTAGCGCCGCGGCTCCGAGCTGGGCACGGCCACGGCGATCGGGCCGGTCGCGCGCGGCTTCGGCGGCGGCGGCGGAGGCGCGACGAACTTGCCCTTCGCCGCTGCGGCGGGAGCGACCGCGGCAGGGGCCTTGGCGGCGACTGGCTTGGCGGCGGGCTTGGCCGCAGGCTTCGCGATCGGCTTGGCCACGGGCTTCGCCGCCGGCTTGGCGGTAACTGGCTTGGCAACCGGCTTGGCCGCAGCCTTCGGCGCAGGCTTCGCGGCAGGCTTGGCTGCGGTCTTTGCCGCCGGCTTGGCAACCGGCTTCGCGGCCGGCTTGGCAACCGGTTTGGCAACCGGTTTGGCAACCGGCTTCGCAGCAGGCTTCGGTGCAGGTTTCGCCAACTTCTTGACAGGTTTCTCCGCTGCGCGTGAAGGCGCGTGCTTGGACTTGGCCGCGCTCTTGGGAGCGGGCGCCTTCTTGGCGACAGGCTTCTTGGTCTTGGCTGTCTTCGCAGCGGGCTTCTTCGAGGGCATCGTGCTCTCCACATGCCGCGGTTGGCGGGTCGCGGATTATAGCCCGCTCATGCAGGCGGTCCAGTAATCCTCGCTGCCGGCCCCGGTCGGGGCCGCGGGGCGGGTATTCAGGGCAGGGTCACCGGGGCAGGCGGGGCCCAGCCAGGCCGCCGGTGCTCGACGACCACAGTGGTGTATATGCCCCCACGTACGTTGAACCTGGCGGTGATTCGCAGGAAACGCGGGTCCATCGCGGCGACCAGGTCGCCCAGGATCTCGTTGGTGACGGCCTCGTGGAAGGCGCCACGGTCGCGGAACGCCCAGACGTAAAGCTTGAGGGACTTCAGCTCCACACAGCGCTGGTCGGGCACGAATTCCAGCTGCAGCGTCGCGAAGTCCGGCTGCCCGGTCTTGGGACACAGGCAGGTGAACTCCGGGATCTCCATCCGGATGGTGTAGTCGCGTTCCGGGGCGGGGTTCGGAAACGTGTCAAGGTCGGTGCCCGGGCTGTTCAGGCGGGCGCCCAGGGGCTCGTGAGGGGCCATGTGCTGTGCTGTCAAGTCGTCGTCAATCAGGGGTTCATACTTTACACTAGCCGGCCAATCCGGGCCACGCCGCAGGGCGGTGCTGGCTCTTTGAACACAGGCTCAAGATGCGTCTTTCCAAGATCAAGCTCGCCGGCTTCAAGTCCTTCGTCGACCCGACGGCGGTCACGTTTCCGAGCAACCTGACGGGTGTGGTCGGACCCAACGGCTGCGGCAAGTCGAACATCATCGACGCCGTGCGCTGGGTGATGGGTGAGATATCCGCCAAGCACCTGCGCGGCGATTCGATGGCCGACGTCATCTTCAACGGCTCAGGTGGCCGCAAGCCGGTCGGCAACGCGTCGGTCGAGCTGGTGTTCGACAACAGCGACGGCGCGATCGGCGGCGCATACGCCAGCTACGCCGAGGTCTCGCTGAAGCGCGTGGTGTCGCGCGACGGCCAGTCCAACTATTTCATCAACGGCGCCAAGTGCCGTCGCAAGGACATCACCCAGCTGTTCCTGGGCACTGGCCTGGGCTCGCGCAGCTACGCCATCATCGAGCAGGGCATGATCTCGCGCCTCATCGAGGCCAAGACCGAGGACATGCGTTCGTTCATCGAAGAGGCTGCCGGCATCTCCAAGTACAAGGAGCGCCGCCGCGAGACCGAGAGCCGCATCAGCCACACGCGCGAGAACCTCGAGCGCCTCGGCGACGTGCGCGAGGAAGTGGAGAAGCAGATTCGCCACCTGCAGCGCCAGGCGGCGGTGGCGCGGCGCTACCAGGAACTCAAGGAACAGGAGCGCAGGCTGCACGCCGAGCTGCTCGCCCTGCGCCTGCGCGATCTCGACCTTGACGTGAGCGGCAAGGACGCGCTGGCCGCCGAACGCGACCTGGCCCTGCAGTCGGCTCTGGCTGCGCAGCGGGCGTCGGAGGCCGCGATGGAGCACAGCCGTGCGGTCGTCGCCGAGCGCAGCGATTCACTCAATGTAGTGCAGGGCCGTTACTACCAGGCCGGCGCCGATGCGAGCAGGACCGAGCAGGCACTGGCCCACGCCCGCGACCTCCGCCAGCGGCAGCGCGCAGACCTCGAACGCCTGGCGCGCAGCCTCACCGAATCCTCCCTGCTGCTCGAGCGCGACCAGCGGCAGGTCGACGAGTTGCAGGCCTCGGTTGCGCAGATCGAACCCGAACTGCTCGCCGCACGCGAGGCCGAGACCGGCGCCGTGGCTGCCCTCGAGCAGGCGGACGGCGCCATGCAGGCCTGGCAGTCGTCGTGGGAGGCCTTCAATCGCGAGGCCAACGCAGCCAGCCAGCGCACCCTGGTGGAACGCACGCGCATCGACCAGGTCGAGAACCAGCTGCGACGCCTGGTGGCGCAGCGCGACCGGCTCGCCGCCGAACGAGCCCAGTTGCTCGAGTCGAACGTCGACGCGCAGGTCGCCGACCTGATCACGCGCGAAGAAGAAGCGCGTAACGCCGGCGGCGTCGCCCAGGCTGAATTGCAGGAGGTCATCGCTGCCCTGACGCAGGAGCGCGAGTCCGACCGCCGGGTTTCCCAGGAACTCGACCGTTCACGCGGCGACCTGCAGCGGCTGCGCGGTCAGCTCGTGTCGCAGGAAGCGTTGCAGCAGGCGGCCCTGGGCCAGGTCAAGGGCAAGGTAGTGGAGTGGCTGGCGGGCCAGCAGCTCGAGAAGCGCCCGCGCCTCGCGCAGCAGCTGACGGTCGAGCCGGGCTGGGCGCGCGCTGTGGAGACGGTCCTGGGCGGCTACCTGGAGGCGGTCTGCGTGGACGGCCTCGACGCCGTTGCGGAGATGATCGACTCGCTGCAGGTTGGCCAGGTGTCGTTCGTGGCGACTGCGGACGGCGCGGCCACGCAGGGCGTCGGCCCGGCCCTGCTGTCGCGCGTGCAGGGCCCTGCTGCGCTCGAGTCCCTGCTGGGGGGCATCATCGCGGTAGACACCCTGGCCGAGGCACTCGGGCGGCGTGGCTCGCTCGCGCACGGGCAGTCGATCATCACCCGGGACGGCGTATGGATCGGCCCGAGCTGGCTGCGCGTGTCCCGCGACAAGGACACGCACGCCGGCGTCATCGAGCGCGAGAAGGAGATTCGCACGCTGCGCGAGCAGCTCACGGCGCAGGAAGACAAGGTCCGAACCCTGGAGTCCTCGCTGGAATCAGGTCGTGCCCAGGTCCGGGCGCTGGACGACCGCCGCGACGACCTGCAGGCCAGCGTCAACCGCCTGCATCGCGACCACGTCACCTTGCGTGGCCAGCTCGACTCATTGCGCTCCCGAGCGCAGCAGACGGCGCAGCGGCTCGCGCGCGTCGAGGCCGAGATTCAGGACAGCGCCGTCGAGATCGGCCGCGACGAGGAAGCCATCCGTGGCGCGCGCCAGCGCCTCGAGGCAGGCCTGGCCGAGATGCACGTGCTCGACGACCGCCGCAAGGCACTCGAACTGGAGCGCGACGAGCGTCGCTCGCTGCTGGCCGCGGCCCGCCAGGCTGCCCAGGAAGCGGTGCAGAAGGCGCAGCAGATCGCCATTCGCACGGAGTCGCAACGCTCGACGCTGACGTCCGTTGCAACCAACCTGGAACGCGTGCGTGGCCAGGTCGCCGAGTTCGGTGCGCAGCGCCAGGGCCTCGAGGAACAGCTCGCAGCCGGTGAGTCGCCACTCGAAGATATGCAGAAGCAGCTCGAGCAGTTCCTCGCCCACAAGCTGGCCGTCGAGCAGGAGCTTGCCCAGGCACGCGAGGCGCTGGAAGTTGCCGAAGCCGAGCTGCGCCAGCTGGACCAGCAGCGCGCCGGTCACGAGGCGCAGGTCGATGCTGCCCGTGCCGCGCTCGACTCCGTCCGTCTGGGCGCGCAGGAGGCGAGGGTGCGGCGCGAGTCGCTGCTCGAGCAGTTCGCCGCGACCCGGTTCGAGTTCGATGCGGTCGTGGCCGCGCTGGCCGAGGATGCCAACGCCCCTGCATGGGAGCAGTCACTGGGCGAGGTAACGGCGCGGATCGAGAAACTCGGGGCCGTCAACCTGGCGTCCATCGAGGAACTAAAGGAGCAGGTCGAACGCAAGGAGTACCTCGATCGGCAGTTCGCCGACCTCAACGAGGCGCTCAACATGCTCGACCAGGCGATCAAGAAGATCGATCGCGAGACGCGCAGCCGCTTCCAGGACACGTTCGACCGCATCAACGCCGGCCTGAAGGAGAAGTTCCCCCGCCTGTTCGGTGGCGGCAATGCCTACCTGGAACTGGTCGGGGAAGACGTCCTGAGCGCGGGCGTTGCGGTCATGGCGCGGCCGCCGGGCAAGCGCAACAGCACGATCAACCAGCTGTCGGGTGGCGAGAAGGCACTGACGGCCGTCGCGCTCGTGTTCTCGATCTTCGAGCTGAACCCTGCGCCGTTCTGCCTGCTGGACGAGGTGGACGCACCGCTCGACGAGCAGAATGTCGGGCGTTTCTGCGATATCGTCAAGGATATGTCGGAACGGGTGCAGTTCATCTTCATCACCCACAACAAGAACACCATGGAACTGGCTCGCCAGCTGATTGGTGTGACCATGCACGAGCCCGGCGTGTCGCGGCTCGTCGCGGTCGATGTGGAAGAAGCCGTGCGCTTGGCCGCTATCTAGCGGAGGAGGCGTCGTGTACGAGTTGCGCTGGATCCTGCTTGCCGCCGGCATCCTGCTGGTTGGCGGCCTCTGGATATGGGAATGGCACCGGACGCGGAAGGCGGCCAAGGCCGCGCTCGAGCTCAAGCGGGGCCCGGAACGCATCGAGCCGCGCGTCGGCGACGTTGCGGAAGCACCGGCCCGTCCCGCTGCCGTGGAAATGCCTTCGATCCGTCCGTCGGCGTCGGACCGGGTTGCGCCACCTCAGAACCCGCCCGTGGTCGAAATTCCGCCTGGCGTCGAGCCGGAGCTGGAGCGCCCACAGCGCATCCGGGCCGACGACACGCTCGCCGGGACGCTGCCCAAGGTGGATCCCGTACTGGTGCAGTCCGAGCAGCGCCAGCCGTGGGTGCGCACGCAGCCCCTCGACATCGGCAAGCGGCCGGAGGTGGCGGCGGCCGCGCGTGCGGCACCGTCCCCGGAACCCGGCGATGATCCTGCGGCGTCCAAGGGCGCTTCCCGGCAGAAGATCATCGCGCTGCGCGTCATCTCCCCGGGCCAGCGCTGGCCGGGCCGCATGGTGACCGACGCCCTCGAGGCCGAAGGCCTGCGCTTCGGCCGGTACTCGATCTATCACTACCAGCGCGACGACGGCAAGTCGCTGTTCTTCGTCGCCAGCATGGTCGAGCCCGGGTCCTTCGATCCCGAGCACATCGACGAAGCTACCTTCCCGGGCATTTCGATGTTCTCGGTACTCCCGGGGCCGCTCGATGCGCCCACTGCGTTCGACCAGATGCTCGCCACGGCCCGGCGCCTGGCCGATCGGCTGGGCGGCCAGTTGCAGGACGAGAATGGCAGCAGCCTGACCGCGCAACGGGTCCTGAGCCTGCGCGAGGAGCTTGCGCACTTCGAGCACCTGTCATCCAGGACGCGAGCACGTTGAGTCTGCGGCGCGCCTGACGCATGGACACGGTTCCCGACAAGGCAGCGCAGCGAGCGGCGTACCTCCGCCAGGAGATCGAGCGCCACAACTACCTCTACTACGTCGTCAACGCGCCGGAGATCACCGACGCAGAGTGGGACCGGCTGCTTCAGGAACTGCGCGCACTCGAGGCGGAGTTCCCCACGCTCGTCACCGAGGATTCGCCGACGCAGCGCGTCGGCACCGCGCCCGCCGCAGAGTTCGGCGAGGTGCGCCACCGGCTGCCGATGCTGTCGCTGGACAACGCGTTTTCGACTGAAGACGTGCAGACATTCGACCGGCGGGTCCGCGAACGGCTGGGCGTGGAGGAGGAGGTCGGCTACGCATGCGAGCCGAAGCTGGACGGCCTCGCGATCAGCATCACGTACGAAAATGGCGCGCTGGTGCAGGCTGCGACCCGCGGCGACGGCACGACCGGCGAGGACGTCACCCACAACATCCGCACCATCGCCTCCGTGCCGCTGAAGCTGCGCGGCACTGGCTGGCCGAGCCTGCTGGAGGCTCGTGGCGAAGTGTTCATGCCCGCGGCTGGATTCGAACGGCTAAACCGCGACGCGACGACCCGCGGCGAGAAGACCTTCGTGAACCCCCGCAACGCTGCCGCCGGCAGCCTGCGCCAGCTGGATCCCCGGATCACGGCCACGCGGCCGCTGGAAGTGTTCTTCTACGCCGTGGGCGTGAGTGACGGTGGCGCCCTTCCGGGGCTGCACAGCGAGGTCTTGTCACGCCTGCGCGACTGGGGCCTGCGCACCTGTCCTGAAGCTCGCGTGGTCCTGGGAGTAGGGGGGCTGCTTCAGTACTTTTCAGACCTCGGCGAGCGTCGCAGCCGGCTGCCGTACCAGATCGACGGCGTCGTCTACAAGGTCGACTCGCTGGAGCTGCAGCAACGGCTTGGCTTTGTGTCACGCGCGCCGCGGTGGGCCATAGCGCACAAGTTCCCCGCTGAGGAAGAATCCACGATCGTGCGTGGCATCGAGTGGCAGGTAGGCCGGACGGGCGCGCTCACGCCGGTGGCGAGGCTCGAGCCGGTGTTCGTTGGTGGCGTCACGGTCAGTAACGCCACCCTCCACAACATCGACGAACTGCGACGCAAGGATGTCCGCGCTGGCGATACCGTCATCATCCGGCGCGCCGGGGACGTGATCCCGGAGGTCGTACGCGTCGTGGCCGAACGGCGCCCCGAGGGCGCGATCGCCGCGGAGCTGCCGGCGCAATGCCCCGTGTGCGGATCAGCCGTCGTCAAGCACGAGGACGACGCCATCGCCCGGTGTACTGGCGGGCTTTACTGCCCAGCTCAGCGCAAGGAATCGTTGAGGCACTTCGCCTCGCGTCGCGCGATGGACATCGAGGGCCTCGGCGCCAAGCTCATCGACCAGCTCGTCGATTCCGGGCTCGTTGCCAACGCCGCCGACCTGTTCCGGCTGACCGCCGCTCAGTTTTCCGGCCTGGATCGCATGGGTGACAAGTCCGCCGAAAACCTGGTCGGCGCGCTGGCGCGGAGCAAGCAGACTACGCTGCCGCGTTTCCTGTTTGCGCTGGGCATACGGGACGTCGGCGAGGCGACCTCGCTGGCGCTCGCGGCTCACTTCGGTTCACTCGATGCCCTGCGCACCGCCGACCTCGATACGATTCAGCAGGTCCCGGACGTCGGACCGATCATCGCGCAGCACGTGTTCGAGTTCTTCTCGCAGCCCCACAACCGTGAGGTCATAGACGCCCTGATCGATCACGGCGTCACCTGGCCGGCCATCGAGCCAAGCGGGAACCGGGAGGTCGAACTGCCGCTGGCCGGCAAGACCATTGTCGTCACCGGCACCCTGTCGAGCATGAGCCGTGACGAGGCACAGGACCGCATCCGGGCACTGGGCGGCAAGGCCAGCGCAAGCGTCAGCCGCAAGACTGACTATGTCGTGGCTGGCACCGAAGCCGGTTCGAAGCTCGCGAAGGCGAACGAGCTGGGCGTTCCCGTCCTTGACGAGGCGGACTTTCTCAAGCTGATCGCGCACCCGCCAGCGGGACCCTGATTTCTTGCACAAAAAAAGGCCCCCGCCAGTAGATGGCGGGGGCCTTTATCTATTCAGGTCAGCGCGACTTGGCAGTACGGCGCGGCCACGGCTCGCTTTGCGCTTCTTCATCGATGCTCTTGGCCAGGTCGGCGATCCTGGACTCGATCGGTGAGGGCTCGACCCACATGTGAAGGGTCACGCCGGCGCTGACATGCGGCCTGCCCGCGTCGGCAGCTTTCGTTGAGATTTCATGCTGGCGCAGCAGCCCCTCGAGATCGTCCAGGAAGGTACTGGCGCGCCGTGCAATAAGTTGCCGGAGGAGGGGAATTGCCTCGGGAGGCAGCTTCATCGCGAACGTTGAGTCGTGCAGCAGGCGCTGATTCTCGTCCGTCTCGAGGTTGTATTCGAGGGTCGACAGCAGCTGTCTGGCTGCGTCGCCGAGCTGCTCGATCGACTCCGGGTCGGCACCGCCGAGCGTGTAACGCTTCGACATTACCCTCAGCTTGCCGTCGCGCGTGGTCCGGACGGCCTTCACGCGAAGCAACTCATCAAGAATGATCTTGGGATAGATGTCCCCGCTGAACTCCCGGACCAGGTCCGAAAACGAGGGAGACGGGCCATCCACTGCCAGGATCAGCGGCTTGCCGTCCTTGTCGGTGAAGTCCGGGCTTTCATACCAGCCCGTCAGTACTCGCGCGATACGGTTGCGCTGGTAATCCTTGCTCTCAAACTCTCCGACCGAATCGACGCCGGCCAGCGACGACAGCGTGCTGACGGCGTGGCGGTGGATGCCGGTGATGGTCGAGATGCGGGAAAAGCTCGGGTCCTGATTCTGTTCGCGCAGCACGTCTTCCGCGGCGCGCACAAAGGCGGCGTTCGCGATATTGCCGAACTCGTGCGCCGTCACTCCTTGACGAAGAAGGACTCGGGCCAGTGGCCGCATGAGGCGGAAACAGGCAGCGCGCAGGGTTTCTTGAAGCACAGGCGTGACACCAGAAAAGAACCGTAATTAGTAGCGGAATCCTACGCTGATCAGGGCACTCGGGGAACTGGTGTGCCCGACATTCATCATGTCTGCTCATCCATCAATTTCGGTGTTGTTAGGCCAGATATGCACCTTTCCCCTATTTGCTCTAAGGACTTTCCTGCACACTAGCCAGCGGTAATGGCCTGACACACGAGTGCGCACATGTCTGACAGTCGCCCGCACGCAGTGGATGACGGTACTGCATATCTAGAGGATGTCATTCGACGGCTCTTCAGGATTCTCGGAGCTTGTGGCTTTCCACGGCAAGAAATAGCCAGGGCAACTTACAGGCTGCTTGAAGGCCTAGAAGGTGCCGACGTTGAGCGAAAGCGGCTGTCTGCAAGTGCGAACCAACATATCGCGTTGGCCGATGCAGTGTTGAGGTGGCGTCGGGATCCTGAATTCGTCGGAGCAGATGGCCTGCCGGCACCACTGCCGTTCCTGGGCCAGAGGGGCTCCTTTAGCCGCCTACTGCAGCTGGTCGCCCCGGAAGAGGACCCGACCCGGTCTCTTGAGTACATGATCGAGGTAGGGGCGGTTGTCAGTGATCTGAGGCAACGAGTAACCCTACTCTCGGAGTCGCTGCTGACCTGTACCGGGCGGGATTTGGCCAGAGTCTCCCCCGTACCAGTGCTACTGCACCTAAACAGTTTCTTGGGCTCCGTTGAACATAATCTAACTGAGCGTTCTGGACCTAGAAGCGGGCGGTTTGAGCGTGCCTGCTATGCGTCTGTTCCCGCGAACCTCGTTCCGATTCTTGAGCGATTTGTGGAGTCTCGGGGGCAGGACTTCATTGATGTCGTGGACGAATGGTTGTCTCGGCAACCGAAGCCGGATGACCAGAGGCATGGTGTCACCGTTGGGGCAGGGGCGTATGTATTCGTACAACCAGAAATCAAAGAAAGTAAATAAAAACAATAAGATATAGTCGTTTCCTGTCGCCAGTCGACGCCTACCTAAACGCCGGCCTGCGAAATTTGGGATTTATTTCTCGTTTTCATATTGCTCGTAGTATTAGGATTGTGCCAAGAATCCCAAATTGCGCTGGATTAAGTCATGTCAGATGCTTATGATATTAAGTCAAACCTGTTATCAGCATTTCGGTCGCTGATGACGCCTTTGGTCCGGATCCTGCTACGGAACGGGATCGCGTTCAGAGAGTTCGCTGATGTCGTCAAGGAAGTCTATGTAACTGTTTGTGCGCGGGACATGGTCCTTCCGGGCCGGAAGATGTCTCTGTCGCGCATAGCAATAATGACCGGCCTGACGCGGAAAGAGGTTGCTTCGATAGTTAACGGGGAAAGCCAACGTAAGACTGCTAGCGACACGAACGCTAATCGTGCAGCTAGGGTGCTGGAGGCATGGCACAGCTGTCCTGAGTACCTGGCCCCATACGGGTTTCCCAGAGACCTGATGATTGAGGGTGGCGACGATTCTGGAAGTTTCGAAGAGTTGGTTCGCCGGTTCAGCGGTGATATGCCAACTAGGGCGATGTTGGATGAGTTGCTTCGAGTTGATGCGGTCAAGTTGTTGGAAGGTGGGGACTACGTTCGTGTCTTGAAACGAACTTACATCCCGACCGACTTGACGCCGGAAATGGTGGAAATCTTTTCGAGGGCAGTTCGTAGGTATATCGAAACCGTCGATCACAACCTGTCGCTTCAGGATCCAACGCGGCGAAGGTTCGATCGAATGGTCTACCCCGACAGCGGCCTTCGTGAAGTTGACGTTCCGGTGTTTCAACTTGAGGTTAAGGATTACTTGGAGCGGGTGATAGCGGAGATCGATGCCAAGTCAGCGACCTATCCGGTGCCCGAGCCCAGTCGTGGGGAGGCACCAGTTCAAGTGGGTGTTGGTCTTTACTTCTATCGCGAAGTGACTGAGGACAAGCGGTCACTGACAGAGTTGCTCGGAAGAACCGACGAAGAGGATGACTAGAGTTTGGTCACGGGTGATAACCCGGCAGATATGACGCTAGTCGCGCTAGGGGAGAATTCAGAATTATGAAATTGAACACGAACACAGGGCTGTCTGCGCTTGCTGCAGCGGCTTGGTTGTTATCCGCTCCTAGCCTAGCCGCCAATGCTGTTGGTGGCGTGAGCGAGGGGCTCTCCGCCAAAGGTGCCTCCTCTCGAGCGCTAGTGAGTTCGTCATCGCCGTACATCCTCGCGGTCGGTCGGCTCGACGCATTCGATTCCGCCAAAAATTTGGCGACCGTTCTTGGGCAGGCGTTCCAGTTTCCGGCAGATGCTGATGTAGCTGGTGCTGCTGCGCTGCTTGGAAAGTCAGTCGGCATACTGGGCACGATCGAAAACGGTTCTTACCGCGTCGATCGAATCTTATATGTCGGAGAGTATGTTCCTGGGGCCTCCCGGGTATTCATCCGTGCGTTGCCGACCCACGTCGACCAAACGTTTGCCCGATTTCAGGCTCAGGGCCTTAAAGTCGACTTCAGTTCTGCGTTGTTTGATCAGCGTGGTCCAATTACAGTTTTGCCCAGCGCCGCCGTTGTTGTTGCCGGCATCCAACCAGCGCTCGGTGGCATCGTCCTCGCGGATGCGATGGGTCCCCGTGCTGAAAGGGACGCAATTTTGACCTCCAAGGGCAGCGCGGACGCCTCGGTCGGCACTGGCAGCAATGCCTCGGTTGGCACGGGTCGTAACGCCTCGGTTGGCACGGGTCGCAACGCGTCGGTCGGCACAGGTCGTAACGCCTCGGTCGGCACTGGCAAGAACAAGGGCAGTGCGGATGCCTCGGTCGGCACTGGCAGCAATGCCTCGGTCGGCACTGGCAGCAATGCCTCGGTTGGCACGGGTCGTAACGCCTCGGTTGGCACGGGTCGCAACGCGTCGGTCGGCACAGGTCGTAACGCC
>JADZCS010000120.1 GCA_020851435.1 Gammaproteobacteria bacterium
GCCGTCCTCTCAGACCAGCTACGGATCGTCGCCTTGGTGAGCCATTACCTCACCAACTAGCTAATCCGACATGGGCTCATCCAATAGCGCGAGGTCTTGCGATCCCCCGCTTTCTCCCTTAGGACGTATGCGGTATTAGCCCGAGTTTCCCCGGGTTATTCCCCACTACTAGGCAGATTCCCATGTAATACTCACCCGTTCGCCGCTCGTCGCCAGGGTTGCCCCCGCGTTACCGCTCGACTTGCATGTGTTAAGCACGCCGCCAGCGTTCAATCTGAGCCAGGATCAAACTCTTCAGTTCAAAGTTTTGAACAGAAAAGCGAGACCCCAAGCTACCCGACTTCGCCAATTGCTTGGCATTTGCTGGACGCTTGGTTACTCGCAGTTTGGCGCCCTTTACGGTCGCCCTGACGCGAGTCCCCACACAAATTACCTGCTCGATTTTTAAACAGCGGCCCTGCGCGCTGGTCGCAGGGTAGACGATCAATGTTACCGGAGTTTTTCTGGCTGTCAACACCTGCTGCGGTGCATCAACCTTCAAACCCGACCCCGTTTCCGGGCCCCTGATCGTCGAGGGGCGCGCAGTATAGCCGCGTTTGAGGTCGTGTCAAATATTGTTTTCCACGAAGTTTCCAGGGCGCCTGGCCGCCACCGGCCGGACGCGCGAAAACCCCTGGAAAACAAGCACGAAACGCGTTTCAGGGGGCGGTGACGGCGAGCCTCGCAAAGCCCCTCTTGCCCACCTGCAGGACGTAGGTCGCACCGGCCGCCAGCACCGCGTCGCGATCCGCAACCCGCTCGCCATCCACCTTCACGGCCTGCTGCTCGATCATCCGATAGGCGTTCGAGCTGCTGCTGACGAGCCCGCATTCCTTGAGAGCCAGCGCGAGGCGCAGGCCGCCGACGGGCGCCGGCAGGGAAAATTCAGGCATTTCGTCGGGCGTGGCGCCTTCGCTGAAGCGCGCGATGAACTGCGCCCTGGCGTTTTCACCGGCCTCCGGGCCGTGGAAACGCCCGACAATCTCGACCGCGAGCTCGAATTTCACGTCGCGCGGGTTGCGCCCGGCGGCGATCGACTGGCGCAGCGCCTCGATTTCCCGCGTCGCGCGGAACGACAGCAGGTCGAAATAGCGCCACATCAGCGTGTCGGACACCGACATCAGCTTGCCGAACATCTCGCCCGGCGCCTCGTGGATTCCTATGTAATTTCCCAGCGATTTCGACATCTTGTTGACGCCGTCGAGGCCCTCGAGCAGCGGCATCGTGATGACGACCTGCGGCTCCTGGCCGTAATCCGCCTGCAGCGTGCGGCCCACCAGCAGGTTGAATTTCTGGTCGGTGCCGCCGAGCTCGACGTCGGCGCGCAGCGCGACCGAGTCGTAGCCCTGCACCAGCGGATACAGGAATTCGTGGATCGCGATCGGCTGGCCGCCCTTGTAGCGCCGCGAGAAATCGTCGCGCTCGAGCATGCGCGCAACCGTGTATTTGGCTGCCAGCTCGATCATGCCGGCGGAGCCGAGCCCGCTCATCCAGCGCGAGTTGAACTCGATCAAGGTGCGTTCGCGATCGAGGATCTTGAAGATCTGCTCCTGGTAGGTCAGCGCGTTGGCCTGCACCTCGTCGGGCGTCAGGCGCGGCCGCGTCACGCTCTTGCCCGTCGGGTCGCCGATCAGGCCGGTGAAATCGCCGATCAGGAAGATGACCTGGTGGCCAAGGTCCTGGAACTGCCTCATCTTGTTGATGAGTACGGTGTGGCCGAGGTGCAGGTCCGGCGCGGTCGGGTCGAAGCCGGCCTTGATCCGCAGCGGCTGGCCCCGATCCAGCTTCCGCACGAGGTCGGCCTCGAGCAGGATTTCGTGGGTGCCACGTCTCAATTCCAGCATCTGCTCGGCCGTCGACAACATGATTTTCCGGTCTCCAGACCCCGTCCGGGGGGTCACGATGTTGCGCTGCACACCCGACGGCGGCAACGCTGCAACTCTAGAAGGCCACGAATTGTCGCGCAAATGGCCCGATGTGGTGACAAAGCCACGCGAGCGCTGCCGCCGGGGCCCTGCGACGTTTCGTGATCTGCCGACAATACTCGCAGATTCAACGGGTTGACGCGGTGATGTCTGTTTGATTACCGTGTCCGCCTTCGTAAGTGGACGGGGGCGTCCTTTGCATCAGCGAGCGATCGAACTGCCGTTCGATGGCGCGGCCACTCTGGCCCTGCGCCAGCCGCGTCGTTTCGGCGTTTTCGCCTGCTGCATCATTGCGGGTGTCGTGTTCGGCGCCGCCGGTTCCATGGTCGGGCAGCAGAAGGCCTCGCGCTCCGCGCTCGCGCAGATGCCGGTTTATTCCGCCCCCGCAGCCGCGCCCGTCTCACCCTTCGAGCAGATCGAGGTCACGATCCGTCGCAACGACACGATGGACGCGATCTTCCGCCGCCTCGAGCTGTCGCTGTCCGACCTCGCCGCGCTGCGCTCCGTCCCCGAGATTCGCAAGAGCCTCGACCGGCTGCGGCCCGGCGACGTCATCAAGCTGTCGCACCTGAACGGCGAACTCGCCTCGATGGTGCGTCGCGTCAGCGTCACCGAGACGCTGTCCGTCACGCGCCAGGCGGAAGGCTTCGACCACTCCATCATCGAGAACCCGCTCGAGACGCGGCAGGCCGCGATCGCCGGCGGCATCGCCTCGTCGCTGTTCCGCTCGGTCAGCGAAGCCGGCGGCAGCGAGCAGCTCGCCGTGGATCTCGCCGAGGTGTTCCGCTACGACATCGACTTCGTCAACGAGGTGCAGCCGGGCGACCGCTTCGCCGCGGTCTACGAGCAGGCCTGGCAGGACGGAGAGTTCGTGCAGGACGGCGGCATCCTGGCGGCCGAGTTCGTCAACGAGGGCCGCACCTACCGCGCCGTGCGCTACGTGATGCCGGACGGCACCACCGAGTTCTACACGCCCGACGGCCGCAGCCTGCGCAAGGCCTTCCTGCGCTTCCCGGTCGCCTTCGGCCGCGTGAGCTCGGGCTTCAACATGGCGCGGCGCCACCCCATCCTCAACCGCGTTCGCGCCCACAAGGGCATCGATTTCGCGGCGCCGATCGGCACCCCCGTGAAGGCGGCCGCCGACGGCCGCGTGCAGCTGCGCGGCGTGCAGGGCGGCTACGGCAACGTGGTGATCCTGGCGCATTCGGGCGGCGTGACCACGCTGTACGGGCACCTGTCGCGCTTCGCGAACGGGCTCAGGAACGGCGATCGCGTCAAGCAGGGCCAGCTGATCGGCTACATCGGCATGACCGGCCTGTCGACGGGCCCGCACCTGCACTACGAATACCGCGTCAACGGCGTCCACCGCGATCCGTCCCGGATCAAGCACACGCCCGCGGAGCCGATCCCGGCCCGCCTGAAGGCCGACTTCCTCGAGAAGACCCGGCCGCTGCTCGCGCGCCTCGACGGCGTCACGTCCCCCGCTGGATCGGTGTCCGGCGCCCGCTGAAGCCCTCTCAGCCCGACGCGCGCAGCGTGTAGAGCGATCCCTTCAGGTATTCCGCTTCCTGCTCCAGGTCGGCCACCGTCAGCGGGTGGGCGCGCAGCCAGCCGCGCGGGAAGCGCAGCAGCAGCTGCCGGCCGCGCACGGACAGTCGCAGCGCGGGCTGGGCCCGGCCGCTGCGCGCGCGGTTGAGCAGGAACGCCAGCCGCAGCAGCAGCGCCAGGCGCGGCGCGCGCCCGTCCCAGGGCGGCACCAGCTCCTGCGCGCGCCCCACGACCAGCTTGCGGCGGTGGCCGCCGACCAGGAACGCCAGCAGGCGCTGTTCTTCGCGCGCGAAACCCGGCAGGTCGGCGTGTTCCAGCAGGTACGCGCCGTGCTTGTGGTATTGCGAGTGCGAGACGTCCAGGCCGATCTCGTGCAGGCGGGCGGCCCAGCGCAGCGCGAGCTCGGCCTCGGGCTCGTCGAGGTCCCAGTGGCTGGCGACCTGCCGCAACAGCGACACCGCGGTCGTTTCCACGCGCGAGGCCTGCGCCTCGTCGACGTGGAAGCGCATCTCCATCGCCCGCACCGTGCGCACGCGCACGTCCTCCGCGGTGAAGCGGCCGATCATGTCGTAGAGCAGGCCCTCGCGCAGCGCGCCGTCCGCGACGCGCATGTGCTCGAGGTCCAGCGCGTCGAACACCTCGTTGAGGATCGCGAGCCCGCCGGCGAACACCAGCGCGCGCTCCGGCGAGATGCTCTGCAGGCCCGCCCGGCGCACGCTGCCGGCGGCGGCGAGCCGCTCTATCAGGGCGTCGAGCCCCTCGCGCGTGATCCCGGTTGCCGCCGGATCCAGCTCCTGGATGGCGTCGAAGACCGCGTGCACCGAGCCGGAGCTGCCGATCGCATGCTCCCAGCCGATGCGGCGGTAGGAATTCTCGATGGACTCGAGTTCCTGGCGCGCCGCCACGCCTGCGCGCCGCAGGCGCTTCATCGAGAAGCGGCCGCCGCTGAAATACTCCTGGCTCTGCGACACGCAGCCCATGTAGAGGCTCTCGAGATGGCGCGGCTGCTGGCCCTCGCCGATGATCAGCTCGGTGCTGCCGCCGCCGATGTCGACGACCAGGCGGCGCCCGCGCTCGCTGGGCATGGTTTGCGCGACGCCCTTGTAGATGAGCCGCGCTTCCTCGATGCCCGAGATGATCTCGATCGGATGGCCCAGGGCCGCGCGGGCCCGCACCAGGAAGTCCTGCTTGCGATGGGCCTTGCGCAGCGCGTTGGTGCCCACCACGCGGACGCCGCTGGCTTTCACGTCGCGCAGGCGCTGCCCGAAGCGCTCGAGGCAGGCCACTGCGCGGGCCATGGCCTCGCGCGACAGCCGGCCGTCCGCGCCGAGCCCGGCGGCCAGGCGCACCATCTCGCGCAGGCGGTCGACGACCACGAGCCGGCCCTGCACGTAGCGGGCGACGATCATGTGGAAACTGTTGGAACCGAGGTCGACGGCCGCCATCACCTCGGGGACGCGGCGGCTCTTCCGCGCGGGCTTGCGTACGGGCAGGCTGGGACTCCGCGCACGCGAAACAGCGGCGCGTCGCCCGGTCGATCTCACGGGATCAGGCCGCGAAAGAGGAGCCGCAGCCGCAGGTGGTCTTCGCGTTGGGATTGCGAATGACGAACTGCGCGCCCTCGAGGTCCTCGCGGTAGTCGATCTCCGCGCCCACGAGGTACTGGAAGCTCATCGGGTCGACGAGCAGCGTCACGCCCTGCTTCACGAACTGGCTGTCGCCTTCCTCGATCGACTCGTCGAAGGTGAAGCCGTACTGGAAGCCGGAGCAGCCACCCCCGGACACGAAGACGCGAAGCTTGAGGTTGGGATTGCCCTCGCCCTCGATGAGCTCGCCGACCTTGCGGGCGGCCGCGTCGGTGAACACCAGGACATCAGCTTCTTCAGCGGTGACTACGTCGTTCATAGGCGCGGAAGTCTACTCGCCCTTGCGCGGAGGGGTCAAAACATCGCTGGCGCCCGACCGCCATGCGAACGTCCTGCGCTCGGGCGCGGAACCCGCGGCGGGCGAGCGCAACTCCACTGTCACGCTCGCGGGCTCGAAGCCGGCCGGCAGCGTGACGGGCACCTTGAGCGCCTGGAAGTAGCGCAGCGAGAACGGCAGGCTGCGCCGCGCGTCCGCCGTGACCTGGGCGAGGTCCAGCCGGAGGATGGCGCCATTGCGCGTGCCGTCGATCCACAGGCCCAGTTCTCCGCGCGCCGTCGCATCCCGGCCGCCCGCCTGCACCAGCGTCGCCTCGATCACCCAGGCGAGCGCGCCAGCGGGCCGCACGACCAGCTCGCGCACCTGCAGCACGCCCGTGCCGAACTCGCGGGCCAGCACGCCGCGATAGAACTGCAGTTCCTGCTGCTGGCGGCCGGCCTCGGCCTGCATCTGGCCGAGCATGCGCTGCGCCTCGCGCTGGGCTTCGCGATCGACCTCGCGGCCGGTCTCGGCCGCCGCGAGCTTGCGACGCAGGGCGTCGCCGGCGCGGCCCAGTTCGGCCACGCGCGCCTCCAGGCGCACGCGCTCCACGACGGCCTCGACCACCGAGTAGCCGGCGGCCCAGCGGCCCAGTTCGAAGGCCCCGTAGAGCGCAAGCACGCTGAGGGCCGGCACCGCCAGCCTGCGCCAGCCGCCCACCGGCGGCCTGGCGCCCGAGGCCGGGTCAGGCGCGCGCACGGCGACGGCGCGCGCGGGGGGTGCCTTCAGGCGGGCCCTGCCACCAGTCCGGATACGGCGGCAGCGCGCCGGGCCAGGCGGTTTCGCCGAGCTCGTGCAGCGCGCGCGAATAGACGCGGCGCTTGAAATAGATGACTTCCTTGACCGGCTCCCAGTAGTCGACCCAGCGCCAGCGATCGAATTCGGGCGGCTGGTCGGTACTGCTGAGGTTCAGCCGCGACTCAGGCCCGTCGAAACGCAGCAGGAACCAGCGCTGCTTCTGGCCGATGCAGAGCGGCTCGGAATGGCGGCGCAGGAACTGTGCCGGCAGCCGGTAGCGCAACCAGCCGCGGGTGCTGGCGACCGGCTGCACGTCGCCCGCCGCGAGCCCGGTTTCCTCGGCCAGTTCGCGGTACATGGCGTCCTCGAGGCCTTCGCCCGGGCGGATGCCCCCCTGCGGAAACTGCCAGCCCCGCCCGCCCGGCCGGCCACCCAGGAACAGGCGCCCGTCGTCGCGCATCAGGATGATGCCGACGTTGGCGCGGAATCCTTCCGGGTCGATCCAGTCAGTCGCGGCGTTCAAGGAGCCTCCAGCCTCGATTTTTCCACAGCGCCGGTGGCCGGGCCACCGCGAAACACGAACCCCCGCGATGCGCGGCGCTCGCCAGCGGGCCGCGGTTCAGGTAAATCACTGTCCATGCGCCGACCGGCCACACCCATCGCCCTGCTCATCCTCGCCCTGCTGGCCCTGGCAGCCATCGCCACGGCCGTGGCCGTGGGCTCCAGCGGCGCCAGCCTCGAGGCCCTGTGGCCCGGCGCCGACGGCAATGCGCTGTCGCGCTCCATCCTGCTCGACCTGCGCCTGCCGCGCGCCCTGACCGCCTTCGGGACCGGCGCGGTGCTCGCGCTCGCCGGACTGCTCATGCAGGCGCTGCTGCGCAACCCGCTCGCCGACCCCTACGTGCTCGGCGTCTCCGGCGGCGCCGCCGTCGCCGCGCTGGGCGCCATGGTGCTAGGACTGTCGGGCCTGTGGATCGACCTCGGCGCGGCCATCGGCGCACTGTGCGCCATGCTGACCGTATTCGCGCTCGCCCGCGGCCCTGGAGGCTGGACGCCCACGCGGCTGCTGCTGACCGGCGTCGTGGTCGCCTCCGGCTGCGGGGCGATGGTCAGCCTGCTGCTCGCGCTGTCCGACGACGCGCGCCTCAAGGGCATGCTGTTCTGGCTCATGGGCGACCTCGCCTACGCATCCTCGCCCTGGACAATGCTGGCCCTGCTGGCCGTCGCGCTGCCGCTGGTGATCGCCGTGGGCCGGCCACTCAACGTGCTGGCGCGCGGTGAACTCACCGCCCAGATCGCCGGCCTCAGCGTGCGCCCGCTGCGCATCGGCGTCTACGTCGGCGCCTCGCTGCTGACCGCGGCAGCCGTCACGACTGCCGGCAGCGTGGGCTTCGTGGGCCTCGTCACGCCGCACCTCGCGCGCCTGTGGCTGGGCTCGGACCACCGCATCGTGGCGCCCGCCGCGGCCCTCATGGGCGGCACGCTGGTCGTGATCGCCGACCTGCTCGCGCGCACGATCGTGGCGCCGCGGCAGTTGCCCGTGGGAGCGCTCACGGCGATCGTCGGCGTGCCGCTGTTCCTGTCGCTGATGTCGCGGCAACGCAATCTCGCCTGACGTTCGCGGACCCTCGTGCCGTTCAGGCGGTGCACTGCCTGCCCGCGCGTCACCCGGATACAGGCACACCCGCCGACCGGCATCCGATCGCGGGGTATCGGGTCCTCCGCGGCGGCGAAGCGCCGCCTGATTGCTACGGACCCGACACCCCACGCTCGGCTGCCTGCGCTCGGGGGCCGGCAATCGGACGCCGGGGCAGACGCCGCTGGGCCGCCGACGGCAGAGTCCGGAACGGGATGGCGATGCCGCCTGCGCCGCGACACCAGCGCTGACCCGCACGGAGGCGTCCGGCACCCCGGACGAACCGCCAGCCCAGCGGCGCGGGGGCACGTGATGGTCGGCCCGGAACAATCAGGCGCCGTCCGGCGCCGTGGAGGGCCGACCATCACGGGGCCCCGTGACGCGTGGACCGCGCGTTCCCCGCGGCGACCGGTCAGCCTCCGAGCGCGGCCTGGATCGGCGCGTGGAGCAGGCCGTTGGTCGCCAGCACGCTGGTGGTGGCGAGCGTCGGCTGCTGGCCTTCGAGGTCGGTGAAGCGGCCGCCGGCTTCGGTGACGATCACCGCTAATGCCGCGATATCGAGGATGTTCACGTCCGATTCGATCACGGCGTCGATCTTTCCGGCTGCCAGCAGGTGGTAGTGCAGGAAGTCGCCATAGCCCCGGATGCGGCTGACCTGCGCGACGATGCGGCCGTAATTGGACCAGCGCGGGCCGGCGGCGAGCGTCTTGAGGTTGCCGGCGGAGAGCGCTGCGGACGGCAGGTCGGCGATGCTGCTGACGCGCAGCGGCTTGCCGTCCAGCCAGGCGCCGCGGCCGCGCTCGGCCCAGGCGAGTTCGCCGTAGACCGGGGCGCTGGACACGCCCAGCACCAGCTCGCCGCGATGCATCAGCGCGATCTGCGTCGAGAACATCGGGTACTCGCGCACGAAGGCCTTGGTGCCGTCGATCGGGTCGACCAGCCAGAGATATTCGGCGTCGGTGCCCCGCGACCCGGTCTCCTCGCCGAAGAAGCCGTAGTCCGGAAAACGCTCCTCGAGGATCGCGCGGATCGCGCGTTCGGACTCGACGTCGGCCTCGGTCACCGGCGACTTGTCGGCCTTGACCTCGACCGCGATGTTGCGCTGGTACAGGCGACGGATGACGGCGGCGGCGGCAGTGGCCGCGTCCAGCGCGGCGGCGAGATGGGCTGAGTGTGTCATGGGCGCAAGTCTGGCACTGCCCGCGGCGGCCGTCACCGCTCAGGTGACGAAGATGCGCCGGCCCTCGAACGCCAGTTCATGCACGGGCGTGCGATACAGCCGCGCGAGGTGGTCCGTGCGCAGCGCCTCACGGGCGTCGCCGTAGATCCAGCTGCCATCGCCGAACAGCAGCAGCACCTGGTCCGCGTAGCGCGCGGCGAGCGTCGCGTCGTGCAGCGTCGCGATCACCGTGCCGCCGCGATCGACGCGCGAACGGAACAGCGCCAGCGCGTCGATCTGGTGGTTCGGGTCGAGGTGGTTGGTGGGCTCGTCGAGCAGGCAGATCGCCGGGTCCTGGGCCAGCACGCCGGCGATCGCGAGCCTGCGGCGCTCGCCGCCGGACAGCGATTCCACGGCGCGGTCCTCGAAACCCGACAGATCCACGGCCGCCAGCGCAGCCTTCGCGATGTCCAGGTCGCCCTCGCCTTCCCACTCCCAGAAACCCAGGTGCGGGTGACGGCCGACCAGCACTGCCTCGAGCACCGTCGACGGGAACGGGTCCTCGCTGGCCTGCGGCAACAGCGAGAGGCGCAGCGCGAGTTCTCGCCGCGTCCACTCGTCGACGGCACGACCATCGATGCGCACCATGCCGCTGCTGGCCGGCCGCAGTCCGGCGAGCGTGTGCAGGGTGAGGCTCTTGCCCGCGCCGTTGGTCCCGAGCACGGCGACGAAGCTGCCGCGGGGCACGGTGAGATCCAGCTCGCTTACGAGCACGCGGCCGGGGATCCCCACCTCCAGCGATTCGCAGCGAAGCATGGGCGCAGCCGGGCTCGCGTTCAGGGCTGCAGGCGCGTGTGATGCCACACGCCCGGCCGCAGCACGCCGTTGTCGTCCGGCACCAGGCTGCGGGTCCAGCGCGCGCGATCGTGGATGCGGTGGTCGCCCTCGACCCACAACTCCACGGCCTCGGCCCAGAGCCGCATCCCGCCCCAGTGGGGCGGACGCGGCACGTGGAAGTCAGGCTCTTCGTCGTCGTCGGGCGCATCGAGCGGATCGGGCGCGCCGAGCTTGCGGGCGGATTCGCGCAGCTGCTCGATCATCGCGTGCCGGTTGGCCACGGGCTGGCTCTGCTGGCTGGCCCAGGCGCCGATACGGCTGCGCCACGGCCGCGAGGCGAAGTAGTCGTCGCTCTCCGACGCGGGCGAATGGACGACGCGGCCCTCGATGCGCAGCTGGCGCTCCATCACGTCCCAGTGGAACACCGCCGCAGCCTGCGGGTTGAACTCGAGCTCACGCCCCTTCACCGAGGTGTAGTTGGTGTAGAAAAGCAGGTAGCCCGGGTTGACGACGATGTCCTTGCACAGCACCACGCGCGCGGTCGGCCGGCCGGTGGTGTCGGCCGTCGCCAGCACCATGGCATTCGGGTTGGGCTGGACCTGCTCGTCCCAGGCCTGGCTGAGCCAGGTCGCGGCGAGCGGCATCGGGTCGGCCGGCAGCGGGTCCGGCAGCATGTGGGCTAGCGGCTTCATGAATGCATGGTAGCCCCGCGGGCGGGCGGCGTCATATCGGCACTA
>JADZCS010000121.1 GCA_020851435.1 Gammaproteobacteria bacterium
CCGCGAGGGCCTGCTGCAGGTCGTCGTCGACCCGGACACGGCGGAAGCCTTCCAGCACGCCGAGCACCTCGGCCGTGAGTACTGCATCCGCGTCACCGGCGTCGTGCGGCCGCGCCCCGCCGGCACCGCCAACGCAAACCTCGCCTCTGGCCAGGTGGAGCTGCTGGCGAAGGAACTCGAGGTGCTCAACGAGTCGGCCACGCCGCCGTTCGCGCTCGACGAGGACGTGAACGAGGAGATCCGCCTCAAGTACCGCTACATCGACCTGCGCCGCGACGTGATGCAGAAGCGCCTGCGCCTGCGTCACTCGATCACGCGTGCCATGCGCGACTACCTCGACAACGCTGGCTTCATCGACCTCGAGACGCCGATGCTGACCAAGGCGACGCCCGAGGGCGCGCGCGACTACCTGGTGCCGTCGCGCACCCACCCCGGCCATTTCTTTGCGCTGCCGCAGTCGCCGCAGATCTTCAAGCAGCTGCTGATGATGAGCGGCTTCGACCGCTACTACCAGATCGTGCGCTGCTTCCGCGACGAGGACCTGCGCGCCGACCGCCAGCCGGAATTCACCCAGCTCGATATCGAGACCTCGTTCCTGACGCAGTCGCAGATCATGGACGTCATGGAAGGCCTGGTCCGCTCGCTGTTCAAGCGCGTGCTCGACGTCGAGCTGCCGCCGGTGCCGCGCATGACCTTTGCCGAGGCCATGCGTCGCTACGCGTCGGACAAGCCCGACCTGCGCATCCCGCTGGAACTCGTCGACGTCGCCGACCTGGTCAAGGACTGCGACTTCAAGGTATTTGCGGGCCCGGCCAACGACGCTGATGGCCGGATCGCTGCGCTGCGCGTGCCCAAGGGCAACGAGCTCACGCGCAAGCAGATCGACGACTACACCGCGTACGTGGGCCGTTTCGGCGCCAAGGGCCTGGCCTACGTCAAGGTCAACGACCTCGCGGCCGGCCGCGAAGGCCTGCAGTCGCCCATCCTCAAGTTCCTGTCGGATGCGGCGGTCGCCGGCATCCTCGAGCGCACGGGCGCCCAGACGGGCGACCTGGTGTTCTTCGGCGCGGACAAGGCCAAGGTCGTCAACGACGCCATCGGCGCGCTGCGCCTCAAGGTGGGCCAGGACATGGGCCTGGTCGAGAAGGGCTGGCGCCCGCTGTGGGTCGTCGACTTCCCGATGTTCGAGTACGACGCCGACGCCAAGCGCTGGGCCGCGATGCACCATCCGTTCACCGCGCCGGTCAACGACGACCCGGCCGCACTCCGGGCCAACCCTGGCGAGGCCATCGCCAAGGCCTACGACATGGTGCTGAACGGCTCGGAGATCGGTGGCGGCTCGGTGCGTATCCACCGCAACGAGATGCAGAGCACCGTGTTCTCGCTGCTCGGCATCGCCCCGGACGAGGCCGAACTCAAGTTCGGCTTCCTGCTCGAGGCGCTCAAGTTCGGCGCGCCGCCGCATGGCGGCATCGCCTTCGGCCTCGATCGCCTGGCCATGCTCATGACCGGCGCCGAGAGCATCCGTGACGTGATCGCCTTCCCCAAGACGCAGTCGGCCTGGTGCCCGCTCACGGACGCGCCGACGGTGATCCCGGACAGCCAGCTCAAGGAACTGCACGTTCGCGTGCGCATGCCGGTCACCGCCGAGGCCGCTCCGGCAGCCAAGCCTTGAGCAACCGCGACTCGGTGCTGTTCGTCCACGGCCTGTGGATGACCGGCATCGAGTCGGGAATCATGCGTCATCGGCTTTCCGAGTTCGGCTATGCGCCGAGTTCCTTCCACTACCCGACGATGCGCGACGACCTGCCCGGCGTGCTCGAGCGCCTGGCCGATGCGGTCCGGGCATTGCCCGGCACGGTTCACATGGTGGGCCACAGCCTCGGCGGGCTCGTCATCCTGAAGCTGCTGGAAACCTATTCCGACCTGCCGCCAGGAAGGGCGGTGCTGCTCGGCTCGCCGCTTGCCGGCAGCGTCGCGGCGCGTGCCGTGGCGCGCTGGCCCTTCGGTCCGTCGGTGCTGGGCCCGATGGTCCTGGCACAGATCGTCGCGCCGCGCGCGCCGTCCTGGTCCGGGCCGCGCGAGATCGGCGTCATCGCCGGCTCGCTGAGTGCCGGCCTGGGTCGCGTGGTGGCGGATCTGCCCACGCCGAACGACGGCACGGTCGCGGTCGAGGAGACCCTGCTAGCGGGCGCCGCCGATCACGTGGTGCTGCCCGTCACTCACACCGGCATGCTGTTCTCGACTGACGTAGTGACCAACGTCGCGCACTTCCTGGAGCACGGGCGCTTCGCGCGCTAGCGCCTGGTAACAATCGTGCCAGGCACGATTGTTACCACTAGGGCAGTTTGCCCTTGAGGCGATACAGCGCGTCCAGCGCCTCCCGCGGCGACAGCGCGTCGGGGTCCAGCGCGGCCAGTTCGTCGATGGCCGCTGCGAAGTCGCCTGCGGGGGTCGGGGGGGGCGGCGAGAACTGCAGTTCGCCCTGCGGCGAAGGCGCGTGCGTCGCCTGTTCGCGCTTCTCCAGCCGTTCCAGGTACCGTCGCGCGCTCGCGATGACCTCGCGCGGCACGCCGGCGAGTTGCGCCACCTGCAGGCCGTAGCTCTGGCTCGCCGGTCCCGGCTTCACCGCGTGCAGGAACACCAGCTTGTCGCCGTGCTCGGTGGCATCGAGGTGGTAGTTGGCCACGCCCTCGAGTTCGTCGGCGAGCGCCGTCAGCTCGAAGTAGTGGGTCGCGAACAGCGTGAAGGACCGCAGGCGGCGCGCGATGTGGCTCGCGCAGGCCCAGGCCAGCGACAGGCCGTCGAAGGTGCTGGTGCCACGGCCGATCTCGTCCATGAGCACGAGGCTGCGCGAGGTCGCGTTGTTGAGGATGCCGGCCGCCTCGGTCATCTCCACCATGAAGGTCGAGCGGCCGCCGGCGAGGTCGTCGGAGGCGCCGATGCGCGTGAAGATGCGGTCGACCGGGCCCAGGCGCGCGCGCGTCGCCGGCACGAAGCTGCCCATGCAGCCCATGATCACGATCAGCGCGGTCTGGCGCATGTAGGTGGACTTGCCGCCCATGTTCGGGCCGGTGATCACCAGCATGCGGCGCTCGCCGCCCAGGCTGAGGTCGTTGGCCACGAACGGCGCGTCGATGAAACGCTCAACCACCGGGTGCCGGCCGGCCTCGATCTCGAGGCAGGGCTCGTCGACGAGTTCGGGCTCGACGTAGCCCAGCGCCTCGGCGCGTTCGGCGAGGTTGGCGAGCACGTCGATGAGCGCGAGCGCCGTGGCCAGGGCCTTGAGGTCTGCAAGGGCCTCGACGAGCCGGTCGAGCAGGGCGTCGAACAGCTCCTTCTCGCGCGCGAGCGACCGTTCGCGCGCGCCCAGCACCTTGTCCTCGAACTGCTTGAGCTCGGGGGTGATGAAGCGCTCGGCGTTCTTGACGGTCTGGCGCCGGTGGTAGTCCGGCGGCACTTCGAGGGCCTGGCTGCGCTGGATTTCGATGAAGAAGCCCTGCACGCGGTTGAAGCCCAGCTTCAGCGACGGGATGCCGCTGCGCTCGCGCTCGCGCGCCTCGAGCTCGAGCAGGTACTCGTCCGTGTGGGTCGAGATGCGGCGGAGTTCGTCGAGCTCTGCGTCGTACCCCTCGGCGATCACGCCGCCGTCGCGCAGCAGGTGCGGCGGCGAGGGCACGATGGCGCGCGTGAGCAGTTCGTGAAGTTCGGGCGGTGCGCACAGTGGTTGGCGCGCGGCGGCGAGCAGCGGCGAGTCGAGGCCGGCAGTGTGCGCCGCCACATCGGGCAGGGCGCCCAGCGCCGCGCGCAGTTGCGCGAGGTCGCGCGGTCGCGCGCTGCGCAGCGCGACCCGCGACAGGATGCGTTCGACGTCGCCGATGGCGCCCAGCGAGCCTCGCAGTCCCTCCAGCCTGCCGTCGGTCATCAGCGTGCGGATGGCGTGATAGCGCCGGCGCAGCTCGTCGTGGTCGCGCAACGGGCGGTTGATCCAGCGGCGCAGTTCGCGGCCGCCCATGGGCGTGGCAGTCCGGTCGAGCACACCCACCAGCGTGCAGTCGGGCCGGTCGCCCAGGCTCTGGTCCAGCTCGAGGTTGCGGCGGGTCGCGGCGTCCATGACCAGCGATTCGTCGCGTGTCTCGGTCGAGAGCGAGGTCAGGTGGGGCAGGGCGGAGCGCTGCGTGTCGCGCACGTACTGCAGCAGCCCTCCCGCGGCACAGATCGCCAGCGGCAGGCGCTCGCAGCCGAAGCCCGTCAGGTCGCGCACGCCGAACTGCGAGGTGAGCAGCCGTGTCGACGTGTCGATCTCGAAGTGCCAGGGCGGACGGCGGCGCGCTTGCGCGCCCGCGGCGCCCAGCGGCGGCCCCGCGTAGTCCTCGGTGACCAGCAACTCGGCCGGACGCAGCCGCTCGAGTTCGGACTGCAGCGCTTCGGCGCCGCTGGCCTGAAGCACCTGGAAGCGACCGGCGGCGAGGTCCAGCCAGGCGAGGCCGAAATCCTCGCCACGGCCGGTGACGCTGGCGAGCAGCGTCTCGCGGCGCGCTTCGAGCAGGGCCTCGTCGGTCAGCGTGCCCGGCGTCACGACCCGGACGACGCGTCGCTCCATCGGCCCCTTGGTCTTGCCGGGCTCGCCGATCTGCTCGCAGATCG
>JADZCS010000122.1 GCA_020851435.1 Gammaproteobacteria bacterium
ACGCTGGTCGAGGCGCTCAAGCCCTTCGAGGGCCAGGACATCACGGCGATCGCGATCCAGCAGCCGAACTTCTTCGGCCAGCTCGAGGAAGTCGACGAGATCGTCGCCTGGGCGCGTGCCAACGGCGCACTGGTCATCGCCGTCGTCAACCCGACCTCGCTGGCGCTGCTGAAGCCGCCGGGCGAGTGGGGTGGCATGGGCGTCGACATCGCCTGCGGCGAAGGCCAGCCGCTGGGCGTGCCGCTGTCCTCGGGCGGTCCGTACTTCGGCTTCATGACCACGCGCATGGAGCACGTGCGCCAGATGCCGGGCCGCATCGTGGGCCGCACGCTGGACCTCGACGGCAAGCCGGGCTTCACGCTGACGCTGCAGGCCCGCGAGCAGCACATCCGCCGCGGCAAGGCCACCTCGAACATCTGCACCAACCAGGGCCTGCTGATGACCGCGGCGACGATCTACATGACGCTGCTGGGCCCCGCCGGGCTCGAGCGCGTCGCCGGCGCGTCGATGGTCAACACGGCCGAGCTCGTCGAGAAGCTCACGCGCGTCAAGGGCGTGCGCAGCGCCTTTACGGGCCCGCGCTTCCACGAAGCCGTGCTGGTGCTCGATCGCCCGGTCGGCGCGGTGCTCGAGGCGCTGGCCGCGCGCGGCATCGTCGGCGGTCACGACCTGTCGCGCGACTATCCGGAGCTGGGCCAGGCGCTGCTCGTGTGCGCCACCGAGACCCGCACGCACGCCGACATCGACCTGTACGCTGCAACCCTCGCCGAGGCGCTCACCAGCGCCCGCGCGGCCTGAGCCCGGGAACCGCGACCATGAAAGCCACTGAACCCGTGATCTTCGAGATCTCCAAGCCCGGCCGCGCCGCCAGCTCCCAGTATCCGCCGCTGTCGGCCGCACCCCAGGTGCCCGCGCACCTCGCGCGCCGCAAGCGCCCGATGCTGCCGGAGGTCTCCGAACTGCAGGCCGTGCGTCATTTCACGCGACTGTCGCAGCTCAACTTCAGCATCGACACGCACTTCTACCCGCTGGGGTCGTGCACGATGAAGTACAACCCCAAGTCGTGTAACACCTACGCGATGCTGCCCGAGTTCCTGGGCCGCCATCCGCTCGCGCCGGAGTCGACCGGACAGGGCTTCCTGGCCTGCATGTACGAACTGCAGGACATGCTCAAGGAAGTCACGGGCATGCAGGGCGTGTCCCTGACGCCGATGGCCGGCGCCCAGGGCGAGTTCGCCGGCGTGGCCATGATCCGCGCCTATCACCACGCACGTGGCGACCTCGCCCGCAACGAAATCATCGTCCCCGAGGCCGCGCACGGCACCAATCCCGCCACGGCGACCATGTGCGGCATGAAGGTGCGCGAGATTCCCTGCGATGCCGACGGCGACGTGGACATCGAGGCGCTCAAGGCGGTGCTCGGCCCGAATACCGCCGGCATCATGCTGACCAACCCGAGCACGCTGGGCGTGTTCGAGCGCAAGATCATGGAGATCGCGCGGCTCGTGCACGAGGCGGGCGGCCTGCTGTACTACGACGGCGCCAACCTCAACGCGATCCTGGGCAAGGTCCGGCCCGGCGACATGGGCTTCGACGTCATACACATGAACCTGCACAAGACCTTCTCGACGCCGCACGGCGGCGGTGGTCCGGGTTCCGGCGCGGTGGGCGTGGCGGCGCGACTGCTGCCGTTCATGCCCGTGCCCGTCGTGGGCAGGGACGGCAACCGCTATCGCTGGCTCGACGAACGCGACCTGCCGCAGAGCATCGGCCGCCTGTCCGGCTTCATGGGCAACGCGGGCGTGCTGATCCGCGCCTATGTCTACATGCGCATGCTCGGCCGCGAGGGCATGAAGCGCGTCGCCGAGTACTCGGCGCTCAACGCCAACTACATGATGGCCCGCCTTCGGCAGGCCGGATTCGACGCCGCCTACCCGCAGCGTCGCGCGAGCCACGAGTTCATCCTGACCATGAAGCGGCAGGCCAAGGACCTCAACGCCACGGCGATGGACTTCGCCAAGCGCCTGCTCGACCACGGCTACCACGCGCCGACGACCTACTTCCCGCTGCTCGTTCCGGAGTGCCTGCTCATCGAGCCCACCGAGACCGAGAGCAAGGAAGAGCTCGACGGCTTCATCGAGGCCATGGTCTCGATCCTGCGCGAGGCCGAGACGGACGTCTCGATCCTCAAGGGCGCGCCGCATACGCTGCCCGTCAGGCGGCTCGACGACGTACGTGCGGCCAAGCAGCTCGACCTGACCTGGAAGCCTGCGGCATGAACGATCCCGGGCGCGAGAAACCCCAGGGGCTGAAGCGGCTGCTCAACGCCTTCCGCAACACGAAGCTGGGGTTCGAGGGCGCCTGGCGCGAGGAAGCGGCCTTCCGGCAGGAATGCGCGCTGGCGCTGGTGGTGGTGCCGGCCGGGTTCTGGTTCGGTAACACGGGCATCGAACGGGCCCTGCTGGTGGGCCCGATGATCCTCGTGCTGATCATCGAGCTGCTCAACAGCGCCGTCGAGGCCGCCATCGACCGCATCGGCACGGAACGTCATCCGCTTTCGGGACTTGCCAAGGACCTCGGCTCGGCCGCAGTCTTTGGCGGCTTCGTGCTGCTTGCGCTCAACTGGCTACTGGTGCTGACGGGCTGACGCCCGCCGGCCGCATTCCGAACAAGTCGAGGTCCCGATGGCTGCGCTGATCTGTGGTTCCCTTGCCTACGACACGGTCATGGTCTTCCCGGGCCGGTTCAAGGACCACATCCTGCCGGACAAGATCCACATGCTGAACGTGGCGTTCCTCGCGCCCACGCTGCGGCGTTACTTCGGCGGCTGCGCGGGCAACATCGCCTACAACCTCAAGCTGCTGGACGCCGAGGGCTACGCCTGCGGCGCGGTGGGCCACGACTTCGACCCCTATGCCAAGTGGATGGACGCGACCGGCATGTCCATGCGC